>CAZYQV010000334.1:0-5754 GCA_964649775.1 uncultured Rikenellaceae bacterium | reverse complement strand
TGCCGATGGGGGAGGCGAGGGCGGTATCCTCTGTCAGCAGGAGGTTTCCGGCATCGAGGAAAGGGGTGCCGTCCATGGTGAGGACGGCCCGCTGGTATTCCAGGTTGTGACGGTAGGAGGGCAGCCGGTTGACATCGCTGTATTCGCGGAAGAAGGGGAAGAGATATTTTTCGATGTCGTAATCTTCGGGGATGAAGATCTTCGACACGCTGCGGCAGCCCAGGCCGTAATACCAGAAGATATCCCGGGCCAGGCCGCGCAGGTCGTCGTCGCTCTCCGTGCCGTCGAGGATGGCGATGCTGTTGCGGTTGCGGCGGATAATGGCGGGGATGTCCCTGTAATGATATTCAAAGTGGCGGGCTGTATTGTCGGAGCCGGTGGCGATGACGGCATCCGTCTGCTGCGGCCGTTCGCGGGTGGAGGTGATCCGTTCAGCAAAGTCCGGTTCTATCCCGGTGAGGATCATGGCGGCGAGGCGGTGGAGGCCCGCGTCGCGTGAGGAGGTGCGGGCGAGGAGACGGTGACCGGCGATGAGCACCGATAGCATGTCGTGGAAGCCCACCAGGGGGATGTTGCCGGCCATGATGACCAGTACGTCGCGGACAGGGTGTTCCTCCTGCAGCGGCGGGTAACGGGAGGTCCACTGTTGCAGTTTCTCCTCCGTGAGGACACTGCCCAGGGCCAGGAGGGCCCGCCGCACGTTCGCCTCGTCGAACCAGGGGTTGGCATTGCGGGAGAGAGGCATGGCCGTGGTGAGACGCGTTACCAGCGGTTTGTCATCAGGCTGCAACGGCACATCCTCTCCTGCCGCCCGCAAAAAAATGCGGCCGAGACGGGTAAAGGCCCCGATACGCCGGGATAAAGGGATCGTTCTCATGGGAGGTGAAGATAAGGAATAAGTTGAAAAGTCGAAAGGGTCGACAGGGTTGAAAGGTTGAAGAGTTTAATGATCCGGGTCTTATGCTCTATCCTTTTCTGTACCGGGCAGGACAATGGGAAATCAATGATTTTTTAAATAAGTATGGGTTAATAACAAGTCTTCCGATTTTTTATCTTTATAAGGTTAAAGATGAAAGGGCTTATCTTTGGCAATTGCATCATGCTCTTTTATGAAAGTATATGATAACAGACGACAAGCAGAATGTCAAGAAGGGAAAGAACAAAAGTTTTGAGAAATCTTTGTTCTCAACCGAGTTCTTCTTTGCTGAATATGTGATCGTTGTTTTCTTGCTTTTACTGGCCTTAAACCCTTTTGCTTCGGGTGAGGGTTTGCCTGATGTTCTGGTTCTTGTTTTTTTGTTTTACCTGTTATCCTTGTTCCTGATCAGAAAAGTCATCCTTTTTCCCGGTCATCTTGTGTTGTTCTACCCCACGAGGTTTATATGCAGGAGAAGAAAAATAGATTACCCGGAGATTGAGGTGGTGAAATATAGCCGTGGCAGTTCTGCATATTCTCTTCCTGAAATACAAATAAGGATCAAAAAGAGACTCCTGCCGGTCCTGTTTGTTTCATTGTTCTCCCAAAAGAGGGAACGGTTCCTGTATATTCTGGAGGAACATAATGTTAAGATTGTAAGGAGATCATAGAGAAATGGCATCAGAAGAGGGGGTAAGGGAAACTCTTATAAAGCCGAAAATCAATATCTGCCTGCCTGATCTCTTTCGATCCCTACGGGACGTTGTTTCTATCATTTACTCATTCAATCATTCTATCATTATCCTCCTCCGTCCCTACGGGACTTTTTCAAGCTTCGAGCCCCGAGCATCGAGCTTCCTGCTTCCCCACGCTGTCAGGATGGCTGCGCCAACGCTGACAGGTGGGGAGGGGAAACCTGTCAGTGTCCGCAGGACCTGACGAAAAGTCGAAAAGGTCAAAGAGTTATTATAATCTCTCAACTTTAGTCACTCGTAACTTATCACTTATAACTTCAAGTACTCAAGGCACTTAAGGCACTCTAAGTACTTAAGGCACTTGTGACTGCTCAGGGCGCAGGCATTGCCCGCCGAAGGGGCGATAAAGCGATGCCTGCTAATCTCTTTCGATCCTTAAGGGACGTTGTTTCTATCATTTACTCATTCAATCATTCTATCATTACCCTCCTCCGTCCCTACGGGACGTTTTCAAGCTTCGAGCCCCGGCAGGGACTTATGATTTATGTATTGTGAAGCGAATATTGCTCGCACCCCAAAAAATATCGGAATGAAAATACGGGATAAAATCGTACTTTTATGTTATGACAACCCGGAGGGTATTCTGGATACTGACAATAACCGTATTTGCCGGTTTGTTGATCCCGTCGCTGGTACAGAACGGCATGTTTGTGGATGGCGTCACTTACGGGGCCATATCCAGGAATATGGCTCAGGGCATTGGCGATTTCCTGAATCCGCATTATACGAAAACCCTCTATCCCGAATTCCATGAGCATCCTCCGCTGGTTTTTATTTTACAGTCCTTTTTTTTCATGGTTTTGGGAGACGGTATATACACCGAGAGGATCTTTAGCTTTTTCAATGCCGTTCTGTCAGCATGGGGGATCGTACTTCTCTGGAGGTTGTTCAATAAAAACAATGATCAGAAGGATTACGACTGGCTCCCCGTCCTTCTGTGGATCACTGTCCCGCTGGTTTTCTGGTCATACAGCAATAACCTCCTGGAAAACAGTGTAAGCGCATTTGTGTTGTTCGCTGTCTGGTTTATCGCAAAGTCCTGCCTTGAAGACAGGATCATATATCTGTTGCCCGGCAGCCTTTTGATATTTTTGGCGTTTTTGTCCAAGGGAGTTGTCGGACTCTTCCCCCTGGTGACCCCTCTGTGTTTTGGACTGGCTTTCAGGGGAAAGAACTATAAGAAATTCGTGTTATGCAATTCTTATTTGATCCTCCTGGCCGCTTTGCTGTTTTTTATGGTCTTCAAACTCATTCCCGGCCTGGAAAGCAATATTAAATCATATTTTTCCCAACAGCTTATTCCCTCATTGACCAATCGAAAAGAGATCACCACGGGCAATCGTTTTTTTATTTTGTGGAGTCTTGTCCCGGAACTTGTTTTCCCGCTGTTATTCTTATTCTATTTCCTGGTCAAGGAGTGGCTGAAGACAAAAAAGTTGCCGTTGCCCCGTGACAGGTCGTATCTCTTCTTCCTGTTTATTGCGCTCGCAGCCTCGGTACCGCTGGTCGTTACCCTGAAACAAAGAAAATTCTACCTGGTCCCCTCCATCCCGTTCTATGTTCTGACGGTCAGTGCCCTGATCATTCCTTTCCTGAAAAACACGATGGCAGGATTATCACCACCGGCGTTGAAGAGGGTGGAGAAGATCTCAATGATCGCTTTCGGCGTTGTGATCCTGGTTGCTGTTTTGCGTTTCGGGAAATATTCACGGGATGAAGAGGAGATCAGGGATGTTTACAGGATCTCGGAAACAATCCCCCGCGGTTCGGTTGTCGGCACGACCAAAGATCTGGGCTCCGACTGGAAATTTGTTGCCTATTTGTGCAGGATCGGCTATATCAGTCTGGATCCGGACAAGAAAAAGAGACATCAATATTTCATCCTTGAAAAAAAAGATGTGATTCCTGCGGATGTGCTGAAAGATTATGAAAGAACGGATCTGAGGCTGCAGAATTATACGGTCCTGAAAAAAACTGAATGATCAGCGATCTCCATTTCGTTACAGGATGATCTTATGTACATTGGCAAGATGAAGCGATGCCTGCCTAATCTCTTTCGATCCCTACGGGACGTTTTCAAGCTTCGAGCCTCGAGCCTCGAGCTTCCCGCTTCCCCACGCTGTCAGGATGGCTGCGCCAACGCTGACAGGTGGGGAAACCTGTCGGAGTCCGCAGGACCTGACAGCGTTGCGGGTGAAGGTTTGAGAGTTTGATGCGCTGTGCGCGTTTTGAAGTTTGAGAGGGCCATAACCTCAAACGTGCCGAACACCAAACCGCAAACGCGGCGAAATCGCACCATACATTCCGGCTTGCCGGTAAAAACGATAGAGCGTTTGTATGATGATGTGGCAAAAAGGGAAACGGATAAGGGTCTACAGGATTCTGTAGCCTATGCTGAATTGTAGCGACGAGGAGAAGAAGGCGAAACGGGAATCCCGAAAAAGAATGTTATTCCTCTCCAGGTAATACACCAACCGGCAGAAGAGTTTCTCACCGTTGTAGCCGATGGCGCTTTTGCTCCTGATGAAAAAGGGAAGTCCGGCGCCGAACCGCTTCGTTCCTTCCTGTCTGTAGAACTTCATCTGAAAACCCCAGCCAGTGTTCAACATCGTGGTAATGCTCCAGTCATGAGACAGTACCAGAGTGTATGCCGCTCCGGGAGCGACCGACAGGGTGTTCAGACGGATGTCGGCAATAGCATGGGTCTGGTCGAAAAAGGAGGTAAGGATATAGGGGATAAACGAAGAGTCGTTCTTCAGGCTGGTGAAACGTTCGCTGAACATCAGCACGAAGGAACCGGTGCTTTCCCGTTGTCTTTCCGTTTGTGCAAAAGCTGCCTTCACGGAGAATCCTTTTCTGAAGGCATAATCCGATTGCAGAGCGAAGCCGCTCACCCCGATGTCGGGACGCAGCGGCCGGTCCGGCATATCAGGATATCCAATCTCTTCGGGGTTCTTGAGATAAAGGGAACGGTAACGAAGATAAAAGAAGGAGAACCCGATATGTCTTCCCTGGTATCCCAGAAAGATGTCGGTAAATTGCGTGTTCCCGTATCTTTCGTTTTGGGGCAGCTTGAAAGTGTATCCGAGGCTCAGGCCTTTGTAGCTGACGGCTCCTCCGAGCCCACCTCGTACGTTCGGGGCATAGATCACAGACGGGACTGTCTTGTTCTCCCTTGCGGATATACGCAGGAAAGAGTGCCTGTTGATGTACCAGGTAGTGACGGACAACGTATTGGGGATTTTTTCGACAGAACCGATATGCTTTCCCTGAGAGTAAAGTGGGAGGGAGAACAGCAGTCCCGGAAAAAACGAAAACAGTAACCTGTACATAACCGGACGTATGTTACCAATCATGGAACTGCCGGAAGTTTTAAAGAAAATGGTAAAGACATGTATGGTCTTTTTCATATCCGAACCAGTTGGGTAAAGGGCATTCTGTACCGGATACAAAAGTAAGAAATTCCGGATCAAACGAATTCTGGGAAAAGAAGGGTGAGGTAAGAATCCTTATAAAGTTTATGCTAAAAATGCAGAGGGAGTTCCCTGCCCCCTCCTGAGAGGATGGGACCTCTCGGGAGAGAGGCAGGGAGCAACTTACGGCCATACGGTATTCGATAATGCGATACAAATTCGCCTCAACGTTCATTTCTTCGGTGGTTCCGGCTTAGGAGGTTTTTTTCCTTCCGGTAGCTCTTTGTAGGTCGTGATGAAGACCACCCCGTCTTTGGCTTCGGATCCGTACTTTTTGATATCCTTGGCGTCGGTGGAGACCCAAACGCGGGCCAGATGGGAGGCATCGAGATCCTTGATCTTCTCTTTTTTGATCTTCTTCCCGTCGACGACATAAACCACCTGCTCTCCGATATCCTTTTGGATATCCTTCATAGCCGGGGAAGGATGATCCATGACAAAATTGATCGGGATGGTTACAGATACCCTAACCTTGTGGCCCCGTTGCAGGCCGGGTTCCCATTTGGGGGAGGACTTCACCACCCGTACGGCTTCGGCGTCCAGGGAAGGATAGCTGCCTTTGATCACCTTGACATGGCTGACGGATCCGTCGGGTTCCACGATGAAACTT
>CAZYQV010000333.1:0-3986 GCA_964649775.1 uncultured Rikenellaceae bacterium | reverse complement strand
CGTGTTCCACTATCCGGGTCCCGGCGGCGGCCGTGTGGCCGATACCTTTGCCCGTCCGCTGCTCTTCGGGGAATACTGTCATATCAACTGTTACAACCGCCGGGAGATCGCCGCCGACCCCGGCGTGCGCGATGCCTGGGGGCGGGGTTTCCTGCCCATGTGGAACAGTGTGTATGAGAGCACCGGCGGCCTCGGCGGAGCCATCTGGGCCGGCATCGACGATGTCTTCTACCTGCCGGAGGGCCGTGCGGTAGGCTATGGCGAGTGGGGCGTCATCGACGGATGGCGCAGGAAGAAACCGGAGTATTATCACATGAAAAAAACATACTCGCCCGTCAGGATCATCAGCAGGCAGATCCCCCTGCCGGCGGCCGGAGAGACACTGCGCCTGGAGGTGGAGAACCGTTTTGATTTCACCGATCTCTCCGAATGCCGCATCCTGTGGGAGGTGCAGGGACACCAGGGAGAGACGGCCCTGCCGCTGCCTCCCCGTCAGACGGGCATCCTGCGCATCACCCCCGGCGTAGCGCTCGCCGCCGGCGACCGCCTGACAGTTACGGTCTTATCGCCGCAGGGGCTGGAGGTGGAACATGCCGTTGTCACCGTGGGGAAAAAGGTGCATCCAGAGAAGCCGTCGACGCTCTCTGCCACAGGTGGAGAAACCATGACCGTTGACAGCACCGGTGACCGCTACCTGATCCGGGAGGGGGACCTCGTCTGGGAAATAGACCGCCACAGCGGGCTGATCCTTTCTGCCGGCACGGAGGATAACCCCGTCCTCACGGGCGGACCGCAGCTGATGATGCTTCCCCTCAAAACGGGACCCTGTGTGACCGATTACCAGCTCGATATTCCGCCACTCAACAACCTGTGCAGGGATCGCCGGGCCGACAGCATCATCCTCCGGAGAGAGGCCGACACCGTCATCGTCTCCATGAAGGTACGATGGTATGAGGCTTACGGTACCATGGAATATCGTTTCCTGCCGGGAGGACGGATGACCCTTCAGTACGATCTGGTGTCGGACATCAAGATCAATCCCCGCCAGTGGGGTATGGTCATGACGGTGCGAAGGGAGGAAGACCATCTGTCGTGGGAAAGGAAGGGTCTCTGGAGCGTCTATCCCGCCGACCACATCGGTCGCACACGGGGGGAGGCCGTGCCTTTCCTGACCGGGGAATACCGGAAACCTGTTTTCGGCAAAAAACCGGGGCATCCCTGGAAAGACGATGCCAACGAGCTGGGGTCGAATGATTTTCGTTCCTCCAAAGAAAACATCTTTTGGGCATCCCTGACCGATGCCGGAGGACACGGCGTGAAAGTGAAGGGGGAGGGCCGCCATACCTTCCGTGCCTGGGTGGACGGTGATCATATCTCTTTCCTCGTGGCGGGCTTCTCCACCGGCGGCGGAGACCTGTTCTTCTCGTCCCATTACCGGGACGAGCGCAGGCCCCTCAAAAGGGGGGACGCTTTTTCGGGAACGGCCACCGTGGTGCTGTTGCGGTGAGGGAACAGCCCGCTTTTTGCCGGGAGAAAGATTGTGCCGTCCCGTGATTTTCATTATTTTTATGATCCTCTGGATCCAAACAAACCAACTTCAATAAAAAATTACGGTCATGGCTTACAAAAGAATGTTTACAGCATGGTCCTTCCTGCTTGGCGGGATCCTGCTTTTTTCCGCCTGCAGCCGGAAGGATAACGGCTATCCCGGGCGGCAGATGCTGCAGGGGGGCTGGCAGATACAGAGTGCCGACTCGGTGGAGGCGGACGGATCGGTGGTCAGCACCGCGGCGTATGATGCGGGGAGCTGGTATGCTGCACAGGTGCCGCGTACCGTCCTGCGCAACCTGATCGACAACGGTTTTTATCCGGATATCTTCCGGGATGACAACCTGTCGAAGGTGTCTGCGGCACCGTTCCGGTCGCCCTGGTGGTACCGCACGGTCTTCACCCTCGACGAGGTGCCGCCGTCGCTGATGCTGCGGTTCGATGGTATCAACTACCGCGCCAATATCTGGCTCAACGGTCATCTTATTGCCGACACCAGCACCGTGATCAACAGTTTTCGTCGTTTTTCCTTTGATGTGGCTTCGCATGCCGTGAAAGGGAAGAACGTGCTGGCCGTCGAGGTGGTGCCTCCGCGAGCGGGGGATTTCACCATGGGCTTTGTCGACTGGAACCCCTCACCGCCCGACAACAACATGGGCCTGTGGCGTCCGGTATGGCTGGAGAGGAACGGTGGCGTGGAGGTGTCCGATCCTTTCGTGGTGACCTCACTCAGTGAGGACCATGATCAGGCTACCCTCACCGCGTCGGTGATGGTGACGAACAGGACAGGAGAGAAGATCTCCGGCGATGCGGTGTTCTCCTTCGGAGAGAAGGAGATGAAAATGCCGGTGAAGCTGGAGGCCGGCGAGAGCCGCAAGGTGTTTTTTGATGCCGGAGAGTTTGAGGACCTGGTGGTGGAACACCCGGTGCTGTGGTGGCCCCATACGCTGGGATCACCCCACCTCTATCATGCGGATTTTTCTTTCACCGAAGGCAAAAAGATCCTTGACAGGAAAGAGGTGGCTTTCGGCATCCGGACGGTCTCGAGCGGGCTGACCCCGGAAGGCTACCGCCTCTTCCGCATCAACGGGAAAAAAGTACAGATCCACGGGGGCGGCTGGACCGACCGCATGATGCTCGACGATACGCCGGAGAGCATAAAGAAACAGCTGGAATATGTGAAGGATGTGAACCTCAATGCTATCCGACTCGAAGGGTTCTGGGGCAACAGCCAGACCATGTTTGATATGTGTGACAGCATGGGCATCCTGGTGATGGCGGGCTGGAGCTGCCACTGGGAGTGGCCGGAGCTCGTGGGGAAACCTACCGACCCCAAATACGGAGGCATCCTCACCGACGAAGAGATCAATATGATGAGCGAGGCCTGGAAAGACCAGGTCGTCTGGCTGCGCAACCATCCTTCTGTTTTTCTCTGGCTGACAGGCAGCGACCTGGAACCCAAACCGGAGGCGGAGAAAAAATATCTGGCGGTGCTGAAAGAGTACGACTCGACACGCGTATGTATCGGCTCGGCAAAATCCGCCACCACCCTGGCCGGACCGTCGGGAGTGAAGATGGAAGGCCCCTATGCCTACGTGCCGCCGGTGTACTGGTTCTCCGACTCGACGAAAGGAGGTGCCTTCGGCTTTGCCACCGAGATAGGCCCCGGCGCACAGGTGCCGCCCGCCGGAAGCATTAAGAAGATGCTCTCCGAAGAACACTGGTGGCCCATCGACGAGATGTGGGACTTCCACTGCGGCCGAGGGAAATTCGCCAACCTCGACAGGTACATGACCGCTCTCGAAAAACGATACGGGAGAGTGACCGGCTTTGAGGATTTCGAGAAAAAAGCCCAGCTGCTCAACTACGAGCTGATGCGTCCCATGTTCGAGGCCTATTCGATGCATCGCTATAAAGCCACCGGCCTGATCCTCTGGATGCTCAACTCGGCCTGGCCGGAGATGTACTGGCAGCTGTACGATTATTACCTCAATCCCAACGGGGCCTATTACGGCGCCAAAACAGCCCTGCGGCCTTACCATATAGTATATGATTATTACAGGAAAACCCTCTTTGCCGTCAACGACCGCCTGGAAGATGCGACAAACTATAAGCTGAAGGTGAAGATCTATGATGTGCAGTCGAACCTGAAATACGAGAAGGAGATGAAAGTGGACCTGAAGGCCAACAGCGCACAGAAAGTGCTTCCGCTCGACAAAGGGAAGATGCCCGGCGTATATTTTATCGATACACGGCTGTATGACGACGGCGGCGAAGAGGTTGACCGCAATTTCTACTGGATCTCTCCCAAAAAGGATATCCTTAACTATGATGATCCCAACACCGCTCCCTGGGTGCATACCGCTTCGAAACAGTATGCCGATTTTACGGAGATCAATACCATGCCGCTTGTGGAGGTGAAGGCTTCCATGACGGAG
>CAZYQV010000332.1:0-4524 GCA_964649775.1 uncultured Rikenellaceae bacterium | reverse complement strand
GGAAGCGCCATAGCCATGCACCCCCTCGTAATAGATGCTGGGCTTCACGGCCACCTCTTCAGGGGCTGAGGCCAGCGCCGGGTTGCCATGACCGTCGTGGGAGAGCATCATCACATCCTCTTTGAAATCCATCATATAGTTCTCCAGGAAGGTGGCATGTCCCGTCAGGTTCTGCAGGATCAGCATGGCGGCGGCCTGCCCCACATCGGCCTCACAGGTGAAGGGGATGCCCATGGCGGTGAGGCGTGAGCTCCCGTAGGAGGGGATCACCCCCACACGCGGGTCTTTCAGCCATATCTGGTCGAACTCGGCCACCGCATCCAGATCATGCTCCTTCACCACGCTCTCGAGGGCCAGCGCCAGGGCGAACGACTTCTCCAGCGCCGGTGAGGGCACCTCGAGAGAGCCGTACCTCAGTCTTTCTTCATTGATCAGCTCCAGTATCTCACTGTCGTGGACACGCTCTGCCGCTTCGGCCACCCACTCGTGCTCTATGGGCCATACCACCGGGCCTATCCTGTCACGCAACGAGAGATTGTCCACCATCAGGTCGACCATCCCCTCATAAGGATGACCGATGACGCCGATACGTGCGTTCTTCAGGTTATGGACCGTCTTGGCCGCTTCCAGGTGGTCTTTCACGACCTCCAGCATACGCTCATCGCCAAGATGACCCGTGATGACGGAAAAAGTACGGCCGGTACGTTTCAGTGCCCCCGTCACCTCAGCCAGCCCCGCCATGCCCGAGTTGAGCATGATCAGGTCGAAGTCGGCATCATCGGGATAATCGCGGATCATCTGTGTGTTCCACACCAGGATGGGTGCATGTGTGGCCAGGAGGGTACGCAGGGGCACGAGTCCTTTCTGGTAGGCCAGCTCGACAAAAACGATCAGGCTCACATCCTCGGCATTGAACACGGCGGCAGCCCGGTAAGCATCTTCCTCATTCTCGACAAACCCGGGGTTTACCACCTCGGCATAACGCTCCAGCACGCCGGCGATCCTGCCGGTAGCCTCAACCGCTTTGGGGCGTATGTGGGCCGTTTTGTTCCATTCGTCTTCCAGCAGGGCCGTAACCAGGAGTCCCACCTTTGCTTTTTTTAGTATATGCTTGCTCATAACAGCATGGTTTTATTAGAGTTCATTATTTGTTTCAGGTCATGGAAAAATCACCATAACAAGATATATATCAAAAGATAGATACCTGTCATGACCAAAGCCCAGAAAGAGATCCTTTTGTACAGGGGATATCCCCCTGCCGTGATCTCCGCCGGCAGGTTGCGCATGGAAAAGTTCCACACATAATCTTTTGTCCTTTCCGGCTCCTGCTCCCGCGTGAAGAGTGTGAGCAAGGCTGTCAGGAGGATCACGATGGCCAGGACGATGCCGGAAAAATTGAACACGTTCATCTTCACGTGGAAGATACGCAGAATATAAGGCATGAAGAACATCGGGAACGAGAGCAGCATGATCCAAAAGGCGGTGGTCCGGGAGATCTTTTTCGACAGGAGACCGGCCACGAAAATGACGACAGAGGGAATAGCAATGAAAACCAGACATTCCTGGAAATAAGAGAAGATATGGCCGAACCGGAGCACCACCGGTGCCCACAGGCCGCCGATCACCAGTACGACGGCGCCGGTGATGCGGCCAGTGCGTATCATCTGTTTTCCCGTGGCGCCGGGCCGGATAAAACGGGAATAGATGTCGTAGGTAAAGACCGTCGAGGTGGCATTGATGATCCCCTCGATGGTGGACATGATGGCTCCCAGCAGCCCGGCGAACACCAGTCCTTTGAGGCCTGCCGGCACCAGGGTGTTCACCACAAAGGGATAGGCCGCATCATTGGGCAGGTGAGGATCCAGGGCATAAGCAATAAGTCCGGGGAAGACATCCGCAAAAGCGATGATAATGTAAAGAAAGCCCGCCAGGATGATCCCCATGCGGGCATGCCATTCGTTTTTTGCGCCCAGCATCGACTGGTTGATCGTCTGGTTGGTGCCGAAATACCACAGGTTGGTGGAGATAGCCAGCACCACCACGCCGGGCCAGGGGATGTACGGGTCGTTGGCAGGAAGGATCAGATGGGCTCTGCTGCCCGTGCCCAGGATCGTATCCAGTCCTCCCGGCACCTTGTGGATGCCCAGGAAAAAAACCAACAGTCCGCCCCCGAGCAGGACGATCGACTGGAACAACTGTACCCAGGCCACCGAGGCCATCCCCCCGTAGATCGTCAGCAGGCCGGCCAGGATGGTGAGCGACCAGATCGCCACATACAGATTGATGCCGAAAAGGACATTCAGCACAAAACCGCCGGAGAAGATGACCCCCGAGAGATAGATCAGCACAAAGGTGAGCAGGGTGATCACCGCAAAGAGAGAACGTATGCGGCCGTCGAATCTCTTTTCCAGATACTGCGGCATGGTGATGATCTTCCTGCGGATGTATATCGGCGCGAAGATAAGGATCACCAGCAGGAGGGCCGGGGCGTTGGCCCACTCCCAGTTGGCCACGGCCAGGCCGTGCTCATAGGCAAAACCTACCGTGCCCAGGAACTGTTCCGAACTGATACCCGTGGCAATGATGGCAAAGCCGATGACATACCACGGCAGTCTTTTGTGGGAGAGGAAATAGTCTTCCGCCGTCTCTTTCTTCTTTCGTCCTGCCCAGTACCCTATCAGGACGATGATCACCAGGTAGGTGACAAAGATGACAATATCCGATGTGTTGAGTCCCTGCATACGTCTTTCTTTTTTATTTTTCAGAAGTCCTTCTCCCAGAGAGGTCTGTTGCGGCGGTACAGCTCACGGTATTTCCGGTACACCTCTCCATACACTTTTTGGTTGTCCCTGTCGGGGTAAAAAGTCTTTCCCTCTTTCACCATCTGTGCCACTCCCTGCCGGATGTCTTCATACACCCCGCTGCCCACCCCTGCCAGTATGGCGGCACCCATGGAGGCCGCCTCGCGGTTGCGGAGTGTGATGACCGGTATCCCGAGCATATCGGCTTTGATCTGGTTCCACAGGGCACTCCCGGCGCCGCCGCCCAGCACCCTCATCTCCCGCAGGGACGGGAGGGTAGCCGGCAGGGCCTCGGTATTGGCACGTATCATGCAGGCCACCGCCTCCAGGATGGCACGTACGAAATGAGCGCGTGTGGTCTTGAGTGTGACACCATAGAAGCCACCCCGCGCATGGCTGTCAAACTCGGGTGAGCCGGTGCCCATCAGATGAGGCAGCATCACCAGGCCGCCGGCGCCGGGAGGCACCGCCGCTGCCTGCTGTGTCATCACATCATAAGGATCTCTCCCCTCCCGGAGGGCCCGGGAGGCCTCGTCGTGGAAGAAATTATCCCTGAACCACCGGAGCACCATGCCGGCTGTCTGGCCGTAGGGCAGGAGGAAATATTTATCCGGCACAGCATGGCAGTGACAGGGCAGGTTGACCGCCGGGCCGGTCACCGGTCTGTCGAGGGTGACACACATGGCCATGGCGCCGCCGGTGGTCTCCGTAACGATGCCCGCCTCTATGTTACCGGCGCCGATGGCGCCGGCAGGATGATCATAGGCGCCGGTGACGACGAGGGTGGAAGGATGAAGACCCGTCTGGCGGGCTGCCTCGCCGGTGAGCAGTCCCACCGCCACCCCCGGCGGCTGAAGAGCCGGCAGACGGCCGGCATCTGTGCCCAGGAAGTCCAGCATATCCCCCCACCACTCTTTCCTGCGAAAGTCAAAATAGAGCGTGGAAGAAACGATGGAATGTTCGGTCACAAACTTCCCTGTGAGACGATAAACGAGATAATCCGGCAAAAGTAAGAACTTATGTACCCGTTTGAACAGCTGTGGTTCATGCCTCCTCATCCATAAGATGCGCGTCGCCGGCCATATAGGCAGCACCTCGGGCTGGCCGGTCACCTGCTGCACCTGCTCCTGTCCGAACCGCTCTTCTATCTCACCGGCCTCCCGGCGGGAACGGTTGTCCAGCCAGACGATCGCCTTCCGCAGAGGACGCCCCGCCGCATCCACAGGGATGAAGGTCTCCCCCTGTGACGAGAAAGCCAGCGCCCGCACCTCCTCCGGAGGGATGCCGCCCTCCTGTAGCAATGCCGACAGCACACGGCGCGTGCGATCCCAGTAGACAGAGGCCTCCAGCTCACATATATCGGCATCCGGGGTCTCCAAAGCATAGTCCTCTCGAGCCACAGCCAGCATCCTGCCATCAGGAGCTACCAGAACCCCTTTGACCGAAGTGGTACCCGCATCCAGACCTATGAGATAGTGTCCCCTCGTCTCCTGCATCCTCCGGTTTCCTATTTAATGATTATCGAATCAATGTTTTTTGTATCAAAATCAAAATTATTCTCCGTGATCTTCCGGTCAGCGATACGCACGTTCTCCAGAAGGAGGGTGCCGATATGCCGGAGGCTGTCGCCATGGATCACCGCTTTTTTTGCCGGGATCGTATCAAAAGAGACGTTCACCAGTTCGAGACTCCTCATGACGGTGTTCTGTACCTCCATCAACGG
>CAZYQV010000331.1:0-4324 GCA_964649775.1 uncultured Rikenellaceae bacterium | reverse complement strand
TCGGTAGGCGGCTGGGAGGCCATGGTGGAGAAGATCCACAACATGGGACCGGAGTACCAGCAGCATTTCCATCTCATGCAGCCCACCGACACCAAGACGCCTTTTCCCTGGACCGGCATCCTTTTCGGTCTCACCTTTGTGATGGCCAATGCTTATATGATCGGTAACCAGACCATCGTGCAGCGCTGCCTGACGGCTAAGAACGAATGGCATGCCAAGGCCAGCATGATCTTCGGCGCCGGTCTGAAGATGCTCATCCCCGTGCTGGTGCTCTTCCCCGGACTGATGGCCATCATCCTGATCCCCGGTCTGCCCGACGGCGACAAAGCCCTCCCGTGGATGATCAAGCACATGCTCCCGCCGGGGCTGGTGGGACTTATGTTCTCGGCCTTCTTCGCCGGCATGATGTCGAGTGTCGACTCGATGCTCAACTCCACGGCCACCCTCTTCACCAAAGATATTTACGAACCGTTCATTAAGAAGAATGCCAAGGATTCCCACTACCTGAAGGTGGGTAAGATCACCACGCTGGTGCTGTTGGTGCTGGGCGTGGCCAGCTCGCCCCTCTCGGGCTTCTTCCCCGGCATCTATGTGGCCATGCAGACCTTCCTCTCTTACTTCCAGGGTCCTATGTTCGCCATCCTGCTGCTGGGTATCTTCTGGAAGAGAACGACCCAGTGGGGAGGCCTGACGGGCCTGGTCGTCGGGATCTTTGTAGCATTCACCCTGAACCTGTCCAAGGGGAGGTTCTTCACCATCGAGGATCCTTTCCTGTATGTCTCCTGGTGGTCGTTCGTCACGGGCCTCATCGTCACCGTGACGGTGAGCATTTTTACGAGGCCTTTCGCCGATAAGAACCTGGTAGGACTGGTATACGGTCTTACCGTTAAAAAAGAGATCAACAAACAATAAGAACGAAGGAGGTTAACCATGCTCAATTTCAACTGGCTTTCAGGCGTTACCCCGGAACAGGCCAAATGGATCTTTCTCGGTCTGTTCATACTGATCGGTTTGCTGGTGCTGCTGATCCCCAGAGATTATATTTTTGAGGGAGTGCCCAAAGAGGAAAGACACTGGTATATGAACCTGAAACTGTGGGCCTGGGTCGTGCTGGGGATCCTTTTCTATACTTATTACATCTTTTAAACGGAGTATCATGGAACCTATGGATATCAAAGAACGGGTAAAACTCAAGTCGATGCAGATCAACAATGCACTGGGTCTGTTCATCTTGTTCTTCGGGGTGGTGGTGGTCATAGCCATTCCATTCTCCGACAATACTTTTGACAAGATGACCAACCTGGTGGCCGGGGTCATCCTCGTGATCATCGGCCTGGGGATGATCATCTATGCGAAGAGGGCTATTAAAGCTATAGGTAAGAACACGGATTCCGCGGATTAACACGGATTGACGCGGATTGATGCGGATTGGGGGATACGGAATGAATATGTATAGGGGGTTATATAACCTGTAGAACGATGGGGGAGTCATTCAGACATAAGCTTACGGAAGGGTGGGAGATCTTTCCTTCGGCGGGGTTAACTGCCGGGGGGGAGGTGATCTCACAGCCTTCGTTTGACACTTCGTCGTGGACGCCGGCCGTGGTGCCCGGCACCGTGCTGGGGGCACTGGTGCAGGCAGGGGTGTATAAAGATCTTTATGTCGGGATGAACATGGAACAGGTCCCGGAAGAGCAGTTCCGGAAACCCTGGTGGTACCGTACGGAGTTCGTCCTGACCAGGGAGCAGGCCTCCTCCACCGTCCTCATCGGCTTCGAAGGGATCAACTACAGAGCCGATATCTGGATCAATGGAAAGAAAATAGCAGCAAAAGATGAGGTTACCGGTGCTTTCCGTCGTTTCCGTTTTGATGTCAGCGGTTATGTGCAGACGGGGACCAATGTGCTGGCGCTGGAGGTGACGCCGCCGGGCCCCGGCGATTTCTCCACCGGCTTTGTCGACTGGAACATTGATCCGCCTGACAGGAACATGGGCATATTCCGGGAGGTGATCCTGTATGTCAACAAAGGGGTCTCCCTCGAAAATCCTTTTGTGGAAACGCAGTTCAATACTGATGATCCTTCGTGGGCTTCGCTGACGGTCACGACCGATCTGGTCAACCATACCGGGAGACAAACGGAGGGTGTGCTCAAGGCGGTCATCGACAGTGTGGTGGTGAGCATGGCTGTCACGCTTGAGGGAGGTGAGCGCAAAACCGTCACCTTTTCGCCCCACGAGCACCTGGATCTGAATATCCGCAACCCCCAGCTGTGGTGGCCTAACAACCTGGGGAAACCCAGTCTGTATCGTTGTGCTCTCTCTTTTGAGATGAAAGGGGAGGTGACCGATGAGGACCATGTGGTTTTCGGGATCCGCAAGGTGGAAGACTTCTTCGAGAACGGTCACCGCGGCTTCCGCATCAACGGTCACAAGGTGGTGATCAAGGGGGCGGGGTGGACCGACGATCTGTTGCTGATGGATACCCACGCCTCGCTGGAGGCACAGATAGAATATGTAAAACATCTCAACCTCAACTGTATCCGTCTGGAGGGTTTCTGGGGCAAAGACCAGTACCTGTATGACCTGTGCGACCGGCATGGCATCCTGATGATGGCGGGGTGGACCTGTCACTGGGAGCATGAAGAATATCTGGGAAAACCCGTTGACCCGAAGTATGGGGGCATCATCGAACCGGAGGATATCGACCTGATGGCACAGGCCTGGCAGGACCAGGTCCTCTGGCTGCGCAATCATCCTTCTATCTTTGTATGGAATGTAGGCAGTGACAAGTTGCCCCATCCCGAGGCCGAACGTCGTTATGCTGCGATCCTGAAGAAATATGACCCCACCCGTCCTTACCTGAACTCCACGGGAGGGGTGGGCAGCGACCAGGGGGTGATCACCGAGGTGGAACTGGTCAGCGAGATCAGCGGATCGTCTGGGATGAAGATGCTGGGCCCCTATGCTTATACCCCTCCGGTATACTGGTATACAGATAAAAATTTCGGAGGGGCTTACGGTTTCAATACGGAGACCTCTCCCGGCGCCAATGTGCCGCCGCTGGAGAGCATCAAAAAGATGATCCCGCCCGACCATCTCTGGCCGGTGGATGAGGTGTGGGAGTACCATTGCGGGAAGAATGTGTTCCGTACCCTCGACCGTTTTATAACGGCCGTGGAGAAAAGATACGGTGCGCCTGAGGGCGTTGAAGAGTTTGCCTTCAAGGCCCAGCTGCTTAACTATGAGCTGATGCGGCCTATGTTCGAGGCGTTCCAGGTGAATAAAAAGAAGGCCATGGGCGTTGTGCAGTGGATGCTCAACTCGGCCTGGCCCAATATGTACTGGCAGCTCTACGACAGCTACCTGATGCCCAACGGGGCTTTCTATGCCACACGCAACGCCTGCCGGCCGCTACATCTGGCATATAACTATGGCGACCGTACGGTCCATATCATCAACGACCGTTTCATTGCGGCGGAGGACCTGACCGCCCGTATCCGTGTGCTGGATCTTTATGGCCGCATCGTGACGGATGAGACCCTCGCCGTGGCGTGTGAGGGTGAGAGTGCTGCGAAGATCTTTGACCTGAAGGTGCCCGGCAGCATCACCTCTGCCTACTTCCTCGATCTGCGGTTGCTGGATGAGCATGGAGCAGAGCTGGACCGGAACTTTTACTGGCTCTCTACCGTCGAAGATGTGCTGGACTATGAATATGAGTTTGAGGAGTGGCCTTTTTATACGCCCAGTAAACAATATGCCGACTATACGGCACTCGGGGAGATGCCGCAGGCTGAGCTGGAGGTCCTTGTGGAGAAAGGTCAGCGGGAGCAGTGGCTCGACTTCATGGTTGAGCTGACGAACCGGTCGGAGACGGTGGCTTTCTTCACCGAGCTGGCGCTGGTGGGTGAGAAGAACGGACTCTCTTTCCTGCCGGTGCAGTGGGAGGATAACTATGTCAGCCTCCTGCCGGGAGAGACCAGACGGGTGAAAGTGTCCCTGAAAGAGGAGCTGCCCGGTGAGGAACGACCGGTGCTGCGCGTGAGAGGATGGAATGTGGAGGAGAAAGAGTGGAGGGTGGAAGGGTGACGCTCGATGCTCGATGCTCGAAGCTTGATGTTTGATGCTTGAAGGTTGATGAGTTGAATAGTTGAATAGTTGAAAAGTTAATGAGACTATGATTGCACGAGCCGGAGGCGAAGTGGAATCATAAAGTCGAATTAATCCCGGCTTGCCGGGGTTGAAAAGTCAAAAGTTGAAAAGGTCGAAGGGGTCAAAGAGGTCGAAAAGTCGAAGAGTGAAGGCCTTCCGCTCCCCGAGTGGGCTG
>CAZYQV010000330.1:0-16166 GCA_964649775.1 uncultured Rikenellaceae bacterium | reverse complement strand
AAGGGGTTCCTGCGTCCCGTTGCGTTGAACAGGCCCAGGGTGAGGTCATGGTGGCAGCGTTGTGAGGGCCTGCTGATCCTCCACGTGACGGAGATATCGAGACGGAAGTAGGGGAGGCAGGCGGTCGTTGTTGCGGCTCCCGTACCAGGGGATGGACTGGCCGTTGTAGCTGAAGAAAGCTGTGGGGGAGGAGAAAGGTGTGCCGCTGGCTGCCAGCATGTTGGCGCCGGCCTGCCAGTGGCCGGAAAAACGGTAGTTCAGCGAGAGGGTCATCTCGTGAGGCCTGTCGTAGGCGGCGGGGTAGGAGACCCCGCCATTGACGGTGGGCGTGTGCAGCCGCACACGGCTCC
Source organism: uncultured Rikenellaceae bacterium (assembly GCA_964649775.1). Taxonomy (GTDB): domain Bacteria; phylum Bacteroidota; class Bacteroidia; order Bacteroidales; family VadinHA17; genus DRPN01. The sequence continues at coordinate 15,816 of CAZYQV010000330.1, read as the reverse complement.
ACGTGTAGGAGAGCCAGCCGGTGAGACGGCCGGCATGCTTGTGCACCATCATCTCGGCACCCCAGGCGCGGGCGCTGCCCTGCCGCAGGTCGCGTTCCAGCGCGGGGTTGAGCAGCAGCTCCGCATGGTCGGTATAGTCGGTCTGTCCCGTTATCCTGCGGTAGTAGACCTCGGCATCGATGCTGTACCTCCTGCGGCCGAAGGGGGTGTGCCATCCCCCCTGTACCTGGTGGGCTTTCTGTGGTTTCAGGTTGGGCCCTGCCGGCACCCATATCTCAAAAGAGCTGAAGGGTGTCACCGCATTGGTGAGGAGATGCATGTACTGGGTGGTGAGACTGTAGGCAAGACTGAGATGGTGGCTGCCAAGGTGATATGTGGCCGACAGCCGCGGCTCGGCAGCGAAGGAGGTGTGATAGATATCGCCGGCGCCGTACCATACCGAGTCTTGTGGCTGCATCTCCCCGTTGTAGCGGTACTCCCACGTGCTGCCTATGTTGAACCATCCCGTGAGACGCACGCCGTAGTTGAGGGTGAGGTGGTCGCCTGCTTTCTGTTCCCGCATGAGGTAGAGGGCCGCCCCCATGGCGTTCTTCACCGGCACCAGGGGGAAGTTGCCGCCGGCGGCGTGGCCGCGGAAGTAGATGTTGCCGGGGTTGAAGTTATGCCCGCTGAGAGCAAGACCTGTGCGTATCTTGTCCCCCGGCCGGCGGAACCATCCCAGGTCGCTGCGCACGCCGAACTCGGCCACATGCGAGTGCCACGAGAAGTCATCCTCGAAGGAGGAGACCAGGTCGTAGTCGTAGCTGCCCCCGTAGAGGGTGGTGTTGAGGAAGAGACGCGGTCCGAAGAGATGGTTCCACCGCAGGCTGCCGGCCATATTGCCCCAGGTGATGCCTGAGGCTGTGGGGCTGCCGCCACTGCGCTGCCTGAACAGGTCGTTGCCGCCGTAGAAGGAGAGGTAGAGGCGGTTGCGCTCGTTGAGGGTCGTATTGAAACGCCCGTTGAGATCGTAGAAACGCAGCCGCTCGATGCTCTTGTCACCGGCGCGGGGCATCCAGCCGAACCAGGAGCGGCGTGCTGCCACGAAGAAAGAGCTCTTCTCTTTCACCACGGGCCCCTGCACCGTCAGGCGTATGGCTGCGGGGGAGAGGCTCCCCTCGGCGCCGAAACGGCTCATGTCGCCTTCGCGGGTGCGTATGTCCACCACCGAGGAGAGACGCCCGCCCATATCGGCGGGGAAGAAGCCTCTGTATATCCTCACCGTCCTGACGGCCTCGGGGGTGACCGACGAGAAAAGGCCGAACATGTGGGAGGGGTTGAAGACGGGAGCATCGTCGATGAGTATCTGGTTCTGGTCGCGGTTGCCGCCGCGCACGAAGAAGAAGGTGGAGCCGTCGCCGAAGAAGGTGATGCCGGGCATCATCTCCAGCGATTTCACGATGTCGCCCTCGCCCAGGAAAGCAGGCTGCTCCTGCACGGCTGCCGGGTCGACGAGCAGACGGCCGTTGCGGGCAGGCGCCAGTGCCTCCTCGTCGGCAAGGGTCACCCGCACCTCCTGCAGGGTTGCCTCAGCGGGGGTGAGCATGGCAGTGACAGTGGTGTCGCGTCGCAGCACCACCTTCACCGACCACGGAAGATAGCCCACGTAGCTGTATGTCAGCGTATATGTCCCGGGAGGGAGCGGGAGAGAGTAGAAACCGTAGCTGTTAGCCACCGTGTACTGCCCGCCGCCCCGCAGCTGCACAGTGGCATAGGGCAGACGTTCACGCGAGTGCATGTCGGTGACATAGCCCGAGAGGGTGTGCAGGGAAGAGCTCTTCGACGGCTTGTTGCCCCGGGGGAGGATAAGTATCTTTTTCCCTTTTATGCGGTAGGAGAAGGCTGCCTGTGCGGCGAGGGTGTCGAGCACACGGCCGGCGGGCACACCCGTCGCCCGGAGGGAGATCCTCTGCGTCGCATCGATGCGGTCGGGACTGTAGGCGAAGGAGAAGCCGGTGAGCCTGGAGAGACGGCTGAAGAGCGTGTCGAGACGCTCGTCGACAGCGTGGATCGTCAGGGGACGTTGCAGGGAGGGTTCCTCCTGGGCATAAGCCGTGGCAATATGTACAAAGAAAATGATGATGACCGGGAATACGGTCATTCGTATGTTTTGCTGCCAGCCCTTCATCACCGGGATCATTCCGGGTTGTCCTGATCTTTATTGTTCTTCTCCCTGAGGGGTTTGATCTCACGGAAATACCACAGGAGACCGGCCGGCCAGGTGAACAAAAGGAATCCGGCCAGCCAGAGGACACGCTGTCCGGGGGAGAGGGTGTTGCTGCGGAAGAGGCCGGCAAGGCCCATGAAGAACCAGTACAGGCTGATCAGCAGTCCCGTGGCCAGGATATCACTACCCCCGGGATGATGTTGTATCTTGTAGAAAGCACCCAGCATTATCAGCACAATGCCTCCTATGAGACTGTAGAAGTACAGGTCATATTTGGTCATGAGATCGCCTTTTGTCCGGATCAAAAATAGGAAAAATATGTGAGACGGCTTTATTCCCTGCAGCCATTCCCGGCCACGGCATATCCCTCTTTGGTTTTTTCGAAAGAGACATCGAGGATGGCCGAGAGGGTCTCCAGCACGTGGTCCAGCGGCTCCCTGTCGAAGGAGGCGGTCACATGACAGGAGGGGGCCGGGCCGGCGGTGGTGCGGAAGTGTGTATGGTAGGTGTCTTCCAGTGTTGAGAGCACCTGTGGCAGGGGGGTGTTGCGGAAGGTGAGGCGGCGGGTCTTCCATGCCAGGAAGTTGGGATCGCGGACGGCTGTTTTCGTCAGTTCTTTTTTCTCCCGGTCCCAGCGGGCCTCCTCGCCGGGAGACAGCACCACCCTGCCGTCGCCGGGGGCGGCGACCTGTACGCTGCCCTCCACCAGGTCGACGACGGTATGATCCTCTTTGTCAGCACGGACGTTGAACTTCGTCCCCAGCACGGTGATATCTATGCCGCCGGCACGCACCGTGAAGGGCCGTGCGGCGTCGTGGCTCACCTCAAAGAAAGCGGTTCCTTCCAGGAGCACATGCCTGCCCTTTTTCCCGAACCTGCGGGGGGTGATGAGACGGCTGCCGCGGTCGAGGGTGACGCTGCTGCCGTCGGGGAGGGTGATCACCTCCGTCTGTGAGGCGGCCGTATACACTTTGCGGGAGAGAGGACCGCTGATCATCTGCACGAGGGCTGCTGCGAAGAGGCCGACGACCAGGACGGCGGCGACGCGCAGCAGACGGGTGGTCATGCGTTTGCGGTGGACGACCTTCAGCGCCGGCTGTGTGCGGGGCCGGCTGTGGAGACGCCGCCGCAGGGCGCTCCACTCACTGTCGAGGTCGGGATGTGCCAGTGTGCGTATCTCCTCCGACGCCTGCCAGATACGACGCATCTGCTCCAGCTCGTCGCGACGGTCACTGCCGCCTTCCAGCCATTCCTGAAGAACGGCCTCCTCCCGGGGGGTGGCGGTGCCGGCAAGATGGCGGGCGATCAGTTCGTCAATATCTTTATGTTTTTTTTCTTCAGGCATGGTTTTACAATCCCTCGTTCATCTGTTACACACATTGATCCTGTTTTACCCTTACAGGTAAAGATAAAAAAAGAGCATGATCCACGGCAGCAGCACCAGCAGGTTTTTCAGTTTTTCCCGCAAGGTCTTCAGCGTCCTCGACATGAGGGTCTCGACGGTTTTCTGCGAGATGTCCAGCTCTTCGGCTATCTCGCGGTACGTGAGGCCCTCGAAGCGGTTCATCTCGAAAATCTCGCGGCTTCGTTCCGGCAGCTCGCCGATGGCCCGGTAGAGCTGTGCCTGCAGGGTGTCAGCAGGCTCCTCCTCCGTCATCTCCCCGGTCTCTTCGGCGATGCTATCCAAATCTTCATGGTACCTGCTGTCGCGCAGATGGTTAAGACACCTGTTGCGCACGGCGGTGAAAAGGAACGGCTTCAGGGGACGGGAGGTGTCCACGCTGTCGCGCTTATCCCACAGGGCGATGAATACGTTCTGTACGACCTCGCGAGCCGTATCGGCATCCCCCACATAACGCAGGGCATAGAGCGAGAGCTCACTGAAGTGCTCCCGGAAGAGCTCCTCCAGCATACGTTCATCGAGTCTCTTTTTCTCCGCTTCCATACCGTGATCAAAAAGCTTACGGTTTATCCCTCACTCCGCACCACTACAGCTCCCAAGCTCCTCTCATCTCTCATCACTCATCTCTCTTTGCTCATTTCTCATCTCTCATCTCCACCCCGAACACATTCTCATAAAGGTTGACGATCTGGAACCGTACCCATTTGTAGTGTTCCAACACCTCTTTTTCTTTAATACCGTTCTTGCGCCAGTAGTTCAGTTGTTTTTCCGTCATGGCGAAAATGCGGTTTTCCACCGGCCGTATCACCTGGAGGATACCTGTTTTGTCCCTGTTGACCAGGGCGTGAATGTCGATGTATTTATTGGCGCTGGTGCCCCATTTCACCGGGTAGCAGCGGTCTTTCAGTGTCAGGGCCATGTGTGACATGGGGGAGTCCTGCAGGTCTTTGTCGTACACCAGCAGGGAGGGGAGGGTGCCGCCGGGTGTCAGCCATACGGGCACGACCACCGAGGTGAGGGGGAAGCCCAGGACGGTCCACATCGTCGTGAGGGAGGGTGATTCGCCCGGTTTGACCCCTTCGATGACCACTGCCGAGGCGGTACTCTTGCGGGGGATGAAATCTTCGAACCATACCATCTTCCTGTCGCCGGCGTTGCCGTCGTCGGGCACGGAGAGATCGACGCCGGTGAGGGAGTGTTTCAGGCAGCGGCTGCCCTGCTGCAGGATGTACTGTGCCGACATCTTCCCGCTGGTCATGGCATCACGGAACTGCCGGTCGATGGTGGCATAACGGATATATCCCGCACCGATGCCCATATCTCCGGTGAAGGAGTAGTTGGTGTGGACGATATATCCCATGGGAGCTACCTTAGGGTCGTTGGCATCCAGCTTGGTGTAACCGAAGAAACCCAGCTCGTAATAGGCGGCCCCGCCGTGGGCGTCGATGGCCCCCAGGTTGGTGGTCATGTGTGTGGGCCTGCTCAGGGTGTCGAGGAGATGCTCGAAATCTTCCAGGGAGCCGCAGTTGGCCAGGGCGGTCTTCATCAGCCAGCCCTCGTGACCCGACTGCTTGATGCCCGTGTCGGCCAGGTTGAGGTTGTAGGAGACCGTATTGATGATCGCAAAGCCGGCGCTGTTCATGCCCATCCATACATTCTTGTTAAGGGTGTCGTTGGAGTTGACCACGCCGGCGAAAGCGTATTTGCCATCGTTGAAATATACCAGTTTGTTGTTGAGCGTACGGGTATCCCTGTTCTTCCAGAGGAGAGGACGGCCGTTGACAGTATACTTCCCCGATACCACCACAGAGGTGCAGGAGTGCAGCTCGGCAGGGAAAAGGAAAAGGAACAATACCGGAAAGAAGGAGAAAACCACAAGACGAAAAGCGCTGTTCTTCATAGCTGAAAAATGTTGATTAATTTGTATCGGCAAAATAAAGCAAAATACTCAATAGAAAAAGTTTTTATTTGCCATGCGGGGAGGGGAGGGGGCATACCGTCACCACGACCGGAAATTTTGTCGTGTCCTGCCGTTGGCAGGGTTTTTGTAAAAAGGGCAGCGGTATTTATCAGGAGATAAAAACCGGCCAAGGAAGGAGAAAAAATATGGAATACAAAGATTATTATAAAATACTGGGGGTAAGTAAATCCGCTACGCAGGAGGAGATCAAGAAGGCTTATCGCAAGCTGGCGGTGAAGTACCATCCCGACAAGAACGAGGGGGACAAGGCTTCCGAGGAGAAGTTCAAGGAGATCAGCGAGGCCTATGAGGTGCTGGGTGATCCTGAGAAGCGGAAGAAGTATGATGAGCTGGGTGCCAACTGGAAGCATTTCCAGGAGACCGGTTTTGATGGTTTCGGTGGTTTCGGCGGACAGGGTGGCAGGCCCGGCGGAGGGTATTATTATACCTTCGAAGGGGATCCTTCCGACCTGTTCGGCGGCGGCTTCTCCGACTTTTTTGAGGCTTTCTTCGGCGGCGGCGGTTTTGGCGGCCGCAGCAGCCGCAGCAGTCGCCGTACGGGACGTGCCGGCGGCTTCGGCAGTCCTTTCGGTGGCGGCACCACGGGCATCCCGGGCAACGACCTGGAGGGAGAGCTGCACATCACCCTCGAGGAGGCATACAACGGCACCTCCCGCATCGTGAAGGTGGGGGATGAGAAGATCAGGGTGAAGATCAGACCGGGGGCTTACGACGGTCTCAAGCTGCGTGTACGGGGCAAAGGCGGAAAAGGCCACGGCGGCCCGTCGGGCGACCTCTACCTGACGGTGCGCGTGGAGAAACATCCTGTCTTCGAAAGAAAAGGCGATGATCTCTATGTGGAGTTGCCCGTCGACATGTATACGGCCCTCCTGGGAGGAACCGTGCAGGTGCGCACCATGAGCGGACCGGTGAACATGAAGATCCCCGAGGGGGTGAAGAACGGTCAGCTGCTGCGCCTCCGCGGCAAGGGGATGCCACTATACGGAAAACAGGGCTATGGTGATCTCTTCGCCCGCGTGAAGGTGGTGCTGCCGGAAAAACTGACCTCCGAACAGAAAAAACTCCTGAAAAAGATGCGGGAGATGGATAAACAGTTCGTATGACAGAACACAATTACTCATCATTAATATTATCTTATAATGAAAAAGAAAGACAAGTTTTCGATATACTATTTTGCGGGGATGATCCTTATGTTCATCCTCATGGATACCCTTTTCTTCCCTGCCTCGTCGGGGACGAAGATAATGAACTACAGTGATTTCATCCGGCAGGTGGACTCGGGTCATGTGGCGAAGGTGGTGATCTTCCCCGACAAGATCGTCGGCGAGCTGAAGGATGAGAAAAAGAAGGAGGGCAGCGAGATCACCAAAGCGCCCACGGCGCCGTGGCGTCTCCGTATACAGTCGATCGAAGAGCAGGTACGTCACCAGTTCATCGTCGACCGTCTGCCGGATGTCACCGACGATCAGCTGCTGACGCGTCTGCTCGACAAGGGGGTGGAGATACAGGGGCGTTTTCGTTCGAACGGTCTGCGCAACTTCTTCCTCGACTGGGTGTTGCCTTTCATCTTGCTGATGTTCCTCTGGGGCTTCCTGATGCGGCGCATGGGCACGGGCAATCCCATGCTGGAGATAGGCCGCAACAAGGCGAAGATCCTCTCCGAGACGCCCAACAACAAGGTGCGTTTCAAGGATGTCGCCGGCATCGACGAGGCTGTCGAGGAGGTGAAGGAGCTGGTGGAGTTCCTCCGCACGCCGGAGAAATACACCCGTCTGGGGGGCAAGCTGCCCAAGGGGGTGTTGCTGGTAGGTCCTCCCGGCACGGGCAAGACGCTCCTGGCCAAGGCGGTGGCCGGCGAGGCGGGCGTGCCTTTCTTCAGCCTCAGCGGCTCCGATTTTGTCGAGATGTTCGTCGGTGTGGGGGCTGCGCGTGTGCGTGATCTCTTCACCCAGGCCAAGAACCATGCTCCCTGCATCATCTTTATCGACGAGATAGACGCCATCGGCAAGAGCCGCGCGCAGAACGCCGCTTACGGCGGCGGCTATGACGAGCGGGAGAACACCCTCAACCAGCTGCTGGTAGAGATGGACGGCTTCGATGCCAGTGTCGGCGTGATCATCATGGGTGCCACCAACAGGCCCGACGTGCTGGATCCCGCCCTGCTGCGTCCCGGACGCTTCGACAGGCAGGTGCTGGTAGATAAACCCGACATGAAAGGCCGCGAGGCCATCTTCCGCGTGCATACGCGTGAGCTGACACTGGGCAGCGATGTCGACCTGAAGCGCCTGGCCGCACAGACACCCGGCTTTGCCGGTGCCGAGATCGCCAACGTGTGCAACGAGGCGGCCATCCTGGCGGTGCGCAACAACCACGACGAGGTGACCATGGCCGATTTCGAGGCAGCCATCGAGAGGGTCATCGCCGGCCTGGAGAAAAAGAACAAGCTCATCAACGAGAAAGAACGTAAGATCGTGGCCTACCACGAGTCGGGCCATGCCATCGTCGGCTATTTCACCCCCGGCGCCGACGAGGTGCAGAAGGTGTCTATCGTGCCGCGCGGCATAGGAGCCCTGGGCTATACGCTGCAGATGCCTCTCGAAGACCGTTATCTCATGTCGAAGAGCGAGCTGCTGGGGAAGATAAAGGGACTCTTGGGAGGCCGCGCCGCCGAAGAGATCGTCTTCGGCGAGATCTCCACAGGCGCTTCCAACGACCTGGAGAAGGTGGCACAGCTGGCACGCAACATGATCACCGTTTACGGGATGAGCGAGAAACTGCCCAATATCTCCCTCGTCACACAGTCGGGCCCCGGCTTCCTGGGTGGTGGCCCCGGCCTGGAACGCCGCTCGGAGTATGTGGAGAAGATGATCGACGAGGAGGTAACCGCTATCGTCGACCAGTGCTACAGGGATGCGAAAGAGCTGCTGAAGGAGAAAAGGGATAAGCTGGAAAAGATGGCTCAGATACTTCTGGAAAAAGAGGTGATCGACTATAAGGAGATACGTGAGATACTGGGGGAGAAGAAGGTTGAAGGTTGATGCTTGATGCTTGAAGGAAAAGATCAACTCTGCAACTTTACTTTTCCACGTGTATCCAGTAATACTCGCCCGTATGGTCTTTGAGGACGCTGCTGGTGCTGCGGGAGGTCTCCAGTTTGATCTTTTTGAAGAACTCCTTGTACTCCCACACGAACAGGATGCCTCCCAGCGTAGGCTGGTCGACGTCGCTGTAGTCGAGGGTGATCTCTTCCGGTCCGTTCTCGACGGGAAACCCTTTGAAATGTCCGGTGTAATATCCAGAGCTGCGGAGGATCTTCTTCCCCGAAGCGTCGAGGGTGTATGAGAACTCTCCTCCGTATACGGCCATGCCGTTCTGCAGCATGGAAGGGAAGAACCACACGGTGAAGGTGCCGTCGTTGTTGGTGCGCAGGTAGTGGGACAGTTGCACCTGCAGGTCCCGGTGGTCGCGCATGAGACGCCCGTAGGCCGTCTCGATGGCCCGTGCCCGCGGCACCAGGAAGGACTGCGGGGGGATCGCAGGATCGCTGCTCACCGACCAGGTGGTGTCGACACGCAGGAAAAAGAGCACCTCATACTTTTCGCCGTCGAAGCTGCCGTACACGGCATGCCAGATACTGTCACGGTCGCGGTAACAGAACCAGTCGCGACCGATACTGCCGGTCTTGTCACTCTGCTGTCCGCGGATATAGTCGAGCGTGATCCATGAAGCCATCTCGTAATCATTCAGCCACTTAGCCGTTTCGAACTTCCTGTTGAAGGATTGTACATCAAATCCTTGCGGTAAAGGCTCCTGCGCCTGAAGGAGGGGGATGAGCGACAGCAGCGGAAGAAGGGACAGGAGCTTTTTCATGGGTACCGGGTGTAGAAGGTGTTAGACAATGAACAAAAGAAGGATGCTTACCACAATAAATACCGAAAAGCCGGTGATGATCCTGGGACGGAATACTTTTTTCCCCAGGATGACGGCATAGATCATTTTGATCAGGTTGTTGCTGATGGTGGCGATGATCGTGGCGTGGGTGATGGCCGTGACGGAGAGGGTGAGTCCTGTGCCCTGGAAGAGGTTGAGGATGTAAGGGTCGATGTCGGTGACCCCCACGATGAAGGAGAGGATGCTGACGCCTATGTTGCCATAGCGGTCCATGACAAAATGGGTGAGCACCGAGAAGAAGGCGAAGAGCAGGCCGAAGATGATGGCCGTCTTGAACTCCAGGGGGTTGCGTCCTTCGTTGACCTCATAGCTGTTCTCGTCGGGCTGCCTGCTTTTTCTGAGCATCAGCAGGGAGACCACAGCCCCCGTGACGAAGAGTACCAGGAAGGGCAGGGCCAGCCGCCGGGCGATGTTCCCGTTGAAGATGAAGGCCAGCAGCAGCAGACGCAGGTACATCATGGTGGTGGCGGCCATGATGCCGGCGGGTATTTTCTCGTTGGTCTTCTCCACATTGCTTTTGCGGGCCAGCACGATAGTGGTGGCGGTACTGCTGTATATGCCTCCCAGAAGAGCCGTGATGATCGTTCCGCTGCGGGGAAAAGCGAACTTCTTGAGCAGGTAGCTGAAATAAGATATCGAAGAGACAGCGACGATGGAGAGCCATATCTGGTAAGGGGTGACGGGCAGGCCGGAGGAGATAGGCTTGTTGGAGAGCAGCGGCAGGATGATGCCGGCGATGATGATGAACTTGGAGAGGGTGAGGAACTCGTCGCCGCTGAACTTGCTGGAGAAACGGAACAGCTCTTCCTTGATCTCGATGAGTATAAGCACGCTGACACCTATCAGCAGGGCCATCCATGCCGGCTGCAGGTAGATGAGCGGTGTCAGCGAATAGGTGATCAGCGCCACGATGATGGAGGTGAGGCCGAACTGCTGGTGTACCTTGATCTTGAAGAAATAGTAGATGCCCAGCAGCAGGGAAAGTATGATGGCGCCGATCAGAAAAGGCACCATGGTCACCGGCGCGATGACGTACAGGATGAAACCCAGGATGCCGATGAGGGTGAAGGTGCGGTCGGTACCGAACAGGGTGCCGAACTCTTTGTCGATGTGGTGACTGCGTTGTTCCAGGCCAATGATCAGGGAAAAAGCGGCCACGACCAGGAACTTGACCAGATCACCGGGTATTTGCTGCGTTATCTCCATAGAACGGTCTTTTCCGGAAAAAGGGTTTCATCTACCGGTAAAGATATGAAAAAAATAAAAGCTTATTTTTTACTTCCTTCGTGGAATGTGCCCATATCCTGCAGAAAACGGCCGACATTCTCCATCGCCTCTTTTTTTCCTTTGGGAGCAAAACGTTCGAAGATCATCTCCGTGATCCGAAACTTGTCGTCGAGCAGCTCGCGGTAGTCCATCTCGATAAGGTTTTCCGGGGGGATCAGCTTTTTGTTTTCGTTATAGTGCTGAAAATACAGGTCGTACAATCTCTCCAGACTCTTGCGGAAGGCCGTTTCGTCATATTTTTGCAGGCCTATGCCGGCGATCACTCCGTTGAGGAAACGCATAAATGAGTCGAGGGTCTCTTCCTTATCACGGAAAATGTTGATGAACCTGGCTTCCGGGAACATCTCCAGCAGCAGGGGGATGCGGAAAGCGTTGGGAGGGTTTTTCGAGATGAAGAGGGTGCCGCCGGTGCGGAGCATGGCTGTTTTGATGAGCTGCAGGTAGGCATGCTTCCATTGCTCTGTCTCTTCTGCCGTGACCCCTTCGAGCAGCAGGTTGCGGGAGATGATCCGGTCGATGTCTGCCGGGAAATACATGAAATGATAAAAGCTCAGCGGCTGCAGGTTGCCCATGGCTATCTCCTCCTCCTGGGGCAGGTCGAAATCGAGTCTGACACCGTCGGCAGGGCGCCTGCGGGGCAGCATGGGCGTGACCAGCGGCTTGAGCCACCACTCGCTGGCGGGGGTATGGTGGGGGAAGATCCCCTGGAAGGTGCTGACATACGCCGCCCGGGGATGGGCACAGAGCAGGTTGTGCAGGAGGGTGGTGCCGCTGCGCCAGAAACCGATGATGAACACCGGCGGTTCGGTGATCACGATCTTCTCCGCTCTTCTGCGGGTCCTTCTCTTGCCCGCATATCCCAGGGCGCTGAAAAAAAGCGAGGTGAGCCCTGTCAGAAAATACATCGTTTTATTATCGATACGGTGCCCTGCAGTCACTCTCCTGAAGTTGGAGAAGCCACTGCCGCAGAGCGTATTGACCGGAAAACTGAATTTCTTGTTCCGCATAATGGTGTCAAAGATACAATGATATATTGATAAAATGATACCTGCCTGCGGCAGGCAAGGAATGATTGAATGGAGACTGTCTGCCTTCCCTGCGGGGGGTAAGCCGGCAGAAAGGGAAAGATGATCGACAGGCCGGTATGTTCAGGGGGCGTCCTGTTACGGTTCCGGATCGCCGAAATGTTTCCGGAAAGATGTTTCCAGCAGATCTCTTTTCACCGGATGGCCGTGGGCGGGGTAGAAAGTGTCACAGGAGGTGTTGAGCAGTGTCTGCCAGCTCTCCCGCAGGAGGCTGAGGTCGTTGGCGAACCAGGGCAGACAGTCGTCTTTCTCGTATCCGAAGAGGGTGTCTCCGACGAAGGCTGTCTCCTCTTTCCAGATGAGCGAGGCCGATCCTGCGGTATGCCCGGGGGTGTGCAGCAGCACGGCGGGGAAGTCGCCGGGACGGTAGCCGCTCTGCTCCCAGATCATGTCCGGCTCGACAGGATCATATTTGCTGTAGGAGGGAAACACCTTCCTGCCGAGGAAAGAGATGATCTTCGTCGAGAGACGCGTGCCCCGCGGAGGAGGGGTGAACCCCTGCCGCAGATAATCCGCCTCGGCGGCGTGTACCAGGATAGTGGCCCGGGTGATGTCATGCAACAGGCTCAGGGCGCCCGTATGGTCGTAGTGGGTATGGGTGAGGAAGATATAACGGATGCTGTCGGGAGAGATGCCGTTCTTCATGAGAAAAGAGAGAAAAGCTTTCTCTTTCTTCTTCATCCCCGCATCCACCAGGATGAAGCCGTCGCCGTGGGGCAGGAGATGGATATTGGTGATGCCCGAGCGGAAGGTCAGATAATCTTTATCGGAGGGTATGTTGTTCATGAGGGTTGTTTTATGTGAGGGATTTGATGCCGTAGGCGTTGACGAAGAGTATGTTGGTCACCTCGTCGAAGCCCGTGAAGAGCTTTTCTTTTTCATGTTTCAGCTGTGAGGCGATAAAGCCGCACATCACCAGTCCTGCTTCCGAAGAGTGGTCGTTGACCAGGTGCTTGAAGGAGGTCTCTTCGTCTTTTTCGATGACCCTTATATTTTTTTTGCTGATGGGGAGACGTCCTTCGGCGATCTTTTCCAGGAGGCTCTCGCGGGTGGTGTCCATCTTCTCTTTCTCGCTCGTGGCCATCAGCTTCAGCGAGCTTTTCGACCAGTCGGGATGGCCGGAGATGATATATCCCAGCAGGATCATCAGGTTGGCGTTTTCCTCATCGTAGGGGGTGATCCAGATATGGATGTCGCGGCCGTAGCTGAAGGGGGAGACAGAGCTGCCCAGCACCAGCACATCGTATTCGCCTGCCCGTACCAGCGAGTAATTGTCGATGATCTGTGCCAGGTTGTCCGGGTTGCTTTTGTCGAACTCAAAAAGGATGGTGTTGTTCTCCATGCCCGAGATACCCGGCAGCTGTATCGTCTGGGCGATGGCCGAGGTGTAGGAGGGGGAGATGAGGGTGTCGATATATACGTTCGACCGTTCGGTGTCCGATTTCTTGATGAGCAGCTGCAGTTGGCGGGAGGCCTGCTCGCGTGTCTGGGTGGAGAAATACCCTTCGAGCAGGTGGATGTATGTGCCGAAACCGTAGCGGTAAGAGATCCAGGTGAGGAGACGGAAAGCGTTGTCCCTCTTGAAGCTGTCCTTGCTGATGCACACCACCGACGGCCGCCAGCGCCGTGTGCGGTTGATGCGGTTCCGCTGCTGCAGGTATACCTGCAGGTTGCGGTTCACCTGATAAAAAGCTGCCTGGAAGATGGCCTCGAAGCCCCTGCGCTCCTTGTGATAGTTGTGGATGAAGATATAGATAAGGATGATGAGGAGGAGGGCTGTCAGGGCATAGAGGATATTAATCTCGAACATGAGGAAGAGGGCCATCACAAAACCCAGGAGGGAGATATACCATTTGGAGCGGAAGGAGGGGCGGTAGGAGGGGTCGGCGCCGAAGTGATAGAGGAAAGAGATAAGACAGAGGGAGCCGTAGGTGACCATGAAGAACATTGTGATGACGATGGCTACCGAGTTGATGCTGCCGAGGGCCACGAAACACAGTGCCAGCAGGGAGGTGATGAGGGTGGCGTTGACCGGCTCATTGGTCTTGCCCCTGCCGCGGGAGAAAAAACGGTTGAGCTTTTGCCCGGGGAACGATTTGTCGCCGGCCAGCGCCTGCAGGGTGCGGGGTGCCACCATGATGGAGCCCAGGGCCGACGAGAGTGTGGAGGCCGCCAGCCCCAGGGGGACGACGATATGACCGTACCTGGCGATCTTCGACATGATCAGCTGGTCGCTGATCAGCTCTTCGGGAGAGGCGGAGATATTCATCTTCCAGGCGATGAAGAAGTAGACGATCATGCCGCTGACGGTGGCGGCGATGGTGCCGACAGGTATGGAGCGGGCCGGGTTCTTCAGGTCGCCCGAGAGGCCTACGCCGGCGGTCATGCCTGTGAAAGCGGGGAAGATGATCGCCAGCACCAGAAAGAAACGATCCATGTTGCGGATGGAGAGAGCATCGTAGGCACCGCTGAGCTGGTACTCTGTCTTGCCCAGGAAAAAGAGAAGGATGGCCGTGAAGAGGATGGCCACGATGAGATAGAGTGTCTTCACCCCCAGGCTGGCCCCTTTCTTCAACATCAGCAGCGCGAGCAGGATCATCGAGGGGATGCTGACCACCTGGCGCGGCAGGACAATGCCGTAATGCTCCTTTACATAGTCGAACAGGGGAGAAAAAGCCTCGGTGAAGGCGATGATGTAAAAGGCGATGCTGATGGCCTGGGAGAAATAGAGGGCGATGCCTATGGTGGCGCCGATGTTGAGACCGAAAGAGCGGGAGATGATGAAGTACTCTCCGCCACCCTCTACCTTCTCGTTGGTGGCCAGCTCGGAGATAGCCAGTGCCGTGGGGATGGTCACCATGTGGCCGGTGAAGATGATCAGGGCTACGCCGAGGAAGCCCAGTACGCCTACTGCCATGCCGAAACGCAGGAAGAGGATGGCCCCCAGGATGGTGGAGATGGCCGTGAAAAAGACCGGAGCAGTACCGAATGTTTTGTTTGATGTACTCATGAAAGATCGTGACTCTGTTGATCAGGGCGCATCCGGGCGCTCCTTCTTACAAACATAGTGAAAAAAGTTCAGGTGGGGGATCCTTTGCCGTAACGCACGACGATTTTTTGCAGTTCTCCGTAGTTGCGTGTCATGATCTCTTTTTTCTCCGGATTGAAGAGCAGCGAGGTGGGGTGACGAAGAGGGTAGATGAGGAAGTCGTTGGTTGTGATATATTTCCCGAACAGATGACGGTACTCTTTTTTCGGTGGCCTGGGCAGCTCCTGCCGGATGAGGATGTATTTCAGGGCCTGGAACCCCAGGGGGATGACCACACGCGGCCGGATGATCCTTATCTCCTGCTCCAACCAGAGGGTGCAGACATCCCACTGGGCACGCGAAGGACGACGGGCCTTGGGAAGCATGCACTTGATCAGGTTAGTCAGGTAGAAATCTTCGCGCCGCACCCCCGCTGTGCGGAGAAGCTGATCGAAGAGGCGTCCGGAAGGTCCCACGAACATTCTGCCGCGCTTGTTCTCCTGCTCTCCCGGCGACTGGGCGATCATCAGGAGGCGGGAACGACCCTCCCACTCCGGCAATACGGGCCGGAGCCTGTATTCATGCAGGTCACATGCCACACATCTTTTGATGGAATCAAAAAGAGCGTTCATCCGCTTGCCGGCATCGTTCATGGCATCTCCTGAAAAAACAAAACCTCATGTTTACGGACCCGAAGATGAAGGTACGTATATTTTTGCATCCGTGAAACACTTTTCCTCTTTCATCTGACGGGAAAATAGGCGGATGTTACCGTGTTCTTTATATCTTTGAATGGAGGAGGAATAAAAAGGTCTTTCGGGTTGTCAAAAAAGTAAAAAGAGAACAGTGAGCAAACATACCGGCGATCTGGAACTG
>CAZYQV010000329.1:0-2701 GCA_964649775.1 uncultured Rikenellaceae bacterium | reverse complement strand
GACAACAAATGGCCGCAGGAAAAACATTATGCCGGCAAACCTCTGTGGGAAGGGAACAAGCTCAATGCCATGGTCAGGGAACTGCAGCCACAGATCATCGTCAACGACCGGGCCAATACGCCCATACTGGAATCGGAGGGGGATTTCACCACCCCCGAAGGGAAGATAGGGAAGTTCAATCTGGAACGTGACTGGGAGACCTGCGACGTCCTGGGCGGCAGCTGGGCCTGGATGCCGGGACAGAAACCCAAGTCTCTGGAAACGATCATCACCACGCTGGTCAGGGTCGTAACAGGTGATGGCAACTATCTGCTCAATGTCTCCCCAAGGCCTGACGGATCGATCGAACCCGGCCAGGCTGCACGGCTCCGCGAGGTTGGAGAGTGGATGAAAAAATACGGGGAGTCGATCTACGCCACGCGGGGCGGTCCTTTCCCGAACGGCGAATGGGGCGGGTTCACACACAAAGACAACGTGATCTATGTCCATGTCCTGGACTGGTCAAAGATGCCCGACCTTTTGCCTGCGATCGACCGTAAGATCAGAAAAGCCACCTGCCTGACAGGAGGGAAGGTCCGTTACGAACAAACCCAAAACGGCCTGAAAATCTCCGTTTCCGGCAGGGAGGATAAACCGGTCGACACCATCATCAAACTGGAGCTGCAGGATCAGTAGCTCCTTACAAACATGGAAAGGATACAGATCACGACACAAATTTTGCTAAAAAAATAATGGATCATGGATCACAGTTTTCACACCGTTGATTATTTGATCTTTTTCGGATATGCAGCCATCATTCTGTTCGTGGGGTTATGGGTCTCCAGGAACAAGAAAGGTCATACCAAAACCTCCGAAGATTATTTTCTTGCCAGCAAATCCCTGACATGGTGGGCTGTAGGTGCATCCCTGATCGCTGCCAATATCTCTGCGGAACAGTTCATCGGCATGTCGGGATCCGGTTTTGCCATAGGGCTGGGTATCGCCACCTATGAATGGATCGCGGCCCTGGGACTGGTCATCGTAGGCAAATTCTTCCTGCCCGTCTTTCTCGAGCGGAAGATATACACCATGCCGCAGTTCCTGCAGCAGAGATATAACAACAGGGTCCGTACCCTCCTGGCTGTTTTCTGGGTGCTGGTGTTTGTCTTCGTGAACCTCACTTCTGTTCTTTATCTGGGAGCGCTTGCGATCAAGACCATCATGGGAGTGCCCCTGATGTACGGGATCCTTGGTCTGGCGCTGTTCGCTGCGGCCTATTCGTTGTACGGCGGGCTGTCGGCCGTGGCCTGGACCGATGTGATCCAGGTCGTCTTTCTCGTCGGAGGAGGGCTGCTCACCACGTGGCTGGCACTGGATTATGTTTCCGGCGGACAGGGGGTCCTTGCCGGGGCTGAAAAGATCTACCACAGCGCCCCGGAAAAATTCCACATGATCCTCCATAAAGACAATCCCTATTATAAAGACCTGCCCGGCATCAGCATGCTGATCGGAGGGATCTGGGTGGCAAATCTTTATTACTGGGGTTTCAATCAGTATATCATTCAAAGGGCCCTGGCGTCCAAAAGCATAGAAGAAGCCCAAAAAGGGGTTGTTTTTGCCGGTTTTCTGAAGATCCTGATCCCGTTGCTTGTCGTCATCCCCGGTATTACCGCTTATGTCCTGGTGAACGACCCGGTGGCCATGGCAAAGTTCAGTGATACCTCGAGGGCTTACATGCCCACCCTGGCCCAGGCGGACAAGGCCTACCCCTGGCTGATGGGTTTGTTGCCGGCAGGGATCAAAGGACTGGCCTTTGCGGCGCTGGTGGCGGCGATCGTCTCGTCGCTGGCCTCCATGCTCAACAGCACCTCTACCATTTTTACCATGGATATTTACAAACAGTATATCCAGAAGAATATTTCCGAGACACGGACTGTCCGTGTGGGAAGGGCTACGGCGCTGGTCGCCCTTATCATTGCCGGCCTGATCGCTCCCGTATTGCAATCGCTCGATCAGGTTTTTCAATATATCCAGGAATACACGGGCATGGTCAGTCCGGGCATACTCGTGATCTTCCTGTTCGGTCTTTTCTGGAAGAGGACCACCTCACGGGCCGCCTTATGGGTCGCTGTCCTCACCCTTCCCGTAGCACTGGTGTTCAAACTGGCTTTTTCGCATGTTCCTTTTATTAACCAGATGGGTTATTGTTTTCTGATCCTGAGTGTGATCATCGTCATTATCAGTCTCCTGGACAGGGAAGGTCCTGACCGGAAAATGCCCGACCTGCCCAAAAACATTTTCCATACCAGCATGTCGTTCAATATAGGTGCTGTAACGATCATCGCGATCCTGACCGTTCTGTACATATTGTTTTGGTAAGCTCCCATGTAAAGCCCCGTTTTTTTGTTAACGTTTTTTTTCCGGCCTTTTTGATTTCTTTTTGTATTTTCAGACCTGATTACCCTGAAAAAAGTTCATACGGAAGGTTATGATCTGCAAAAAAACATTCGGGATGCTGTTCGCTGTTCTTTCCCTGTCAGGCATTCATGCCGGCACCTGGGCACAGGCGGAGGGTGTCCTGCCGCAGGAAAAGAACGGGAAAAATCCCGTGAAGGTGATCTTTGATACGGACATGGACTCGGATGTGGACGATGTGGGGGCGCTGGCCATGCTCCATGCCCTGATGAACAACGGCGAGGTGGAGATCCTGGCCGTGATGATC
>CAZYQV010000328.1:0-9630 GCA_964649775.1 uncultured Rikenellaceae bacterium | reverse complement strand
AATGGGAGGTGCTGGAGGCCGGCCTCAAGTGCCTGCAGGGCAAGGGCATCGTCAACTCCATCAGTCTCAAGGAGGGGGAGGAGGAGTTCATCGCGCGGGCGCGCAGCATACGGCTTTACGGCGCTGCCGTGGTGGTGATGGCCTTCGACGAGGAGGGCCAGGCCACCTCTTTTGAGCGGCGCATACGGATCGCAGAGAGAGCATACCGTCTGCTGACGGAGAAAGCCGCTTTCCCGCCCGAAGACATCATCTTCGACCTGAACGTGCTGGCCATAGGTACAGGACTGGAGGAGCACAACCGCTATGCGGTGGAGTTCATCGAGGCGGTGCGCTGGGTCAAGGAACATCTCCCCTACGTGCATACCAGCGGCGGCATCAGCAACCTCTCCTTCTCGTTCCGGGGGCACAACCCCATCCGTGAGGCGATGCATGCGGCTTTCCTCTATCATGCCGTGAAGGCGGGCCTCGACATGGCCATCGTCAACGCCGGCAGGCTGCCTCTCTATGACGACATACCGCGGGAGCTGCTGGAGCGTGTCGAGGACCTGATCTTCGACCGGCGTCCCGACGCCACGGAGCGCTTGCTGGAGTATGCTGCCGCCGCCGGCGGGGAGGACAACGGCACGGCAGAGAAGAAAGAAGCATGGCGGCAGCTGCCCCTGAAAGAGCGGATCATCCACTCGCTGGTGAAGGGCATCCCCGACTATGTGGAGGAGGACATGCAGGAGGCCATCGAGGCTTATCCCACCGCCCTCGACATCATCGAAGGACCCATGATGGAGGGGATGAACAGGGTGGGCGACCTGTTCGGTTCGGGCAAGATGTTCCTCCCGCAGGTGATCAAGAGCGCCCGGGTGATGAAGAGGGCCGTGGCGGTGCTGGAGCCGGTGCTCGAGGAGGAGAAAGCCGCGGGCGGCGGCCGGCAGCAGGCGGCGGGCAGGGTGCTCCTGGCCACCGTCAAGGGCGACGTGCACGACATAGGCAAGAACATCGTGGGCATCGTCCTGCAGTGTAACAACTATGAGATCATCGACCTGGGGGTGATGGTGCCGGCGGAGAAGATCCTCGAGACGGCGGAGAAAGAGCATGCCGACATCATCGGCCTGAGCGGCCTGATCACCCCCTCGCTGGAGGAGATGGTCCATCTGGCGGGCGAGATGGAGGAGAAAGGCTTCACCCAGCCCCTCCTCATCGGCGGGGCCACCACCTCGGTGCTCCATACGGCCGTCAGGATAGAGCCGCACTACAGCCATGGCGTAGTGCATGTCAAAGATGCTTCGCGCAGCGTCTCCGTGGTGGGGGCGCTCCTCTCGGAGGAGAAGAAACGCTTCCTGGAGGAGACGGGCCAGTACTATGAACAGCTGCGCCGGATGAACAGGAAGAAGCCGGGGCAGTACATCTCCCTCGAGGAGGCCCGCGGGCGCAGGCTGCGCCTGACGTGGGAGGACTATGTGCCGCCGTCGCCCGTGACGCCGGGGCTGACGGTATATGAGGAGATACCGTTGGAGACGGTGATACCCTATATCGACTGGACCTTTTTCTTTCACGTGTGGGAGCTGAAAGGGAAGTTCCCCGGCATCCTCGACCATCCGCAACGGGGGGAAGAAGCCCGCAAGGTGTATGAGGAGGGGCAGAAGTGCCTGCAGCGGCTGACGGAGGAGAAGATCCTGAAGGTGCAGGCGGTGGTGAGCCTGTTGCCGGCCGCCGCCCGCGGCGACGACATCGTCGTCTATGAGGACGAGGAACGACGGCAGGAGAAAGGGGTGCTGTACCACCTGCGGCAGCAGGAGGCCCGCACCGCCACGGGACACAACCTCTGTCTCAGCGACTTCGTGGCGCCGGAGAAGAGCGGCGTGAACGACCACCTGGGGCTTTTCGCCGTGACCGCAGGCGTGGGACTGGAGCATTACCTGGAGGAGTTCGGCCGGCAGCACGACGACTTCCGTGCCCTGATGGTCAAGGCCCTGGCCGACAGGCTGGCCGAGGCGGCGACGGAGTGGCTGCATGAGAAAGTGCGCAGGGAGCTGTGGGGCTTCGCGCCGGAAGAAAAGCTGACGAAAGAGGAGCTGTTCCGCATGAGATACCAGGGCATACGGCCGGCTTATGGCTATCCCGCCTGTCCCGACCATTCGGAGAAAAAGAACCTCTTCAGGCTGCTCGGGGCGGAGAAACATATCGGCATACGCCTGACGGAAGGCTTTGCGATGGTCCCGGCCGCCTCGGTGAGCGGACTGATCTTCTCGCATCCCGGGTCGGTATACTTCGATATACGCAGGATCCTGGAGGATCAGGTGGCGGACTATGCTTTGCGGAGGAAGATAGGCCTGAAGGAGGCGGAAAAATATTTGTCTCATCTTATCTACAGGGAAAATGGCTGATATTTCAGAACAGAAACTGTCCGGCGCGCTGAAGAAGATACGGAAGACGCGTTTTTCTTTTGAGCTGCTCCCCCCGCCCAAGGGGAAGGACATCCGTTATATCTACGACCGCATCGACCCGCTGATGGAGTTCGATCCTTTGTATATCAACATCACCTACCACCGGGAGGAGGTGGTGTACAGGAAGGTGCGGGGAGAGCTCCTGGAGAAGAGGACGGTGTGGAAACGTCCGGGGACGGTGGCCATCTCGGCGGCGATACAGCACCGTTACCAGGTGATGGTGGTGCCGCATCTGATCTGCGGGGGGTTCACCCGTGAGGAGACGGAGAACGCCCTGATCGACCTCAACTTCCTGGGCATCCACAACATCCTGGCCGTGCGGGGCGACCCGCCGGCAGGCAGCGGTCCCTTCGTGCCGGAAGAGGGAGGGCATGCCCATGCCCTGGGGCTGGTGCAGCAGATCATGGACATGAACAGGGGCATCTACCTGGATCCCGACCTGGCCGAGCCGGCACCTACCGACTTCTGCGTGGGGGTGGCGGGGTATCCCGAAAAACATGCCGAGGCGCCCAACTTTGAGTCGGACCTTCATTTCCTGAAGAAAAAGATCGATGCGGGCGCTGAGTTCATCGTCACGCAGATGTTTTTCGACAATGAGAAATTCTTTGCCTTTGAGAAAAGATGCCGCGAGGCCGGCATCGACGTGCCCATCATCCCCGGCATCAAACCCCTCTCCACCAAAAGACAACTGAACCTGCTGCCCGGCACTTTCCATACCGACCTGCCGGAGGAACTGGTGAAGGAGGTGCTGAAGTGCAAAGACGACAAAGAGGTGTATGAGGCGGGCATCGAATGGGGTATCCGGCAGACCAGGGAGCTCATTGCCCACGGTGTGCCGGTGGTGCACTTCTTCACCATGGGCAAGGCCGAGAATGTGCGGAAGATCGCGGAAAAAACGTTTTAGAAGCCCGGAGCGCGATGCTTGAAGGGGGCATTTATTCTTTGGAAATCGTTTCCAGCACGTTGCGGGCCTCTTCGTAGCCTATGTCGAACATCTCACGGGCCCTGGAGATATCGAAGATCCCGTAACCTTTGAGTTTTTGCGGGTCTATCTGTATGTCGCACTGCTGCATGTTGGCCCGGACGCTGGCCAGGATACGCAGGTAAAAAGACCATTCGGCCATTTTGATCAGGCCGGAGATGTTTTTCTCCTCCCAGCGGGGGTTGACGTTCACCCCGATGATCCTTTTGCAGGAGTTCTTGAGGGGGGCCACCGGCAGCACATCAAAGACCCCGCCGTCGCTGTACTGGTATCTGCCGATGCGGTGGGGCTCGAAGAGGATGGGTATGCTGGCCGAGGCGATGACCATGTCGGAGAGAGGGCCGCTGTTGACATACTCTGCCATGCCCTTGTTGAGGTTGGTGACGGTGATCCAGAGAGGGATCTTCAGCTCTTCGAAGGTCCTGGCCCGCAGGAAAGAGCGCAGCAGCTCATGCAGGCCGGTGAGCTTGAGGAAGCCGCTGCGGGGCACGGTGAAGCGTACCAGGGAGAAGAGTTTTTTCTCGACGAACATATCCATGATCCCGGCGGGGGAGTGGCCGTCGGCGTAAAAAACCCCTACGATGGCGCCGGCGCTGACGCCGGAGATCATGGCAGGACGTATGCCGGCCTCCTCCAGGGCCTGCAGCACCCCCAGGTGGGCGAAGCCCCGCGCCCCGCCGCCGCTGAGGACCAGACCGGTGTCGTGATCGGTTGCCATAAGCAGGTATTGCAGTGTAAAAAAAGAAGAATGGTCTTCCCCGAACCAAATATCGCCGGAAATCGTTAATTTCACAAATTATTTATAAAAGAAAAACAATATGCCTAAGAAGAAGAAAAACAAACAATATAAAAAAGAGCTCAGAGACCGCGATGCCCTGAAGAACAAGATCACCGGGCTTTTCTCCAACAACCCGGCACGTACGTGGAACCACAAGCAGGTGGCGGGATTGCTGAACATGACGGGGAAAGAGGATAAGAAAGAGATCGAGAAAGTGTTGAGGGAGCTGAAGAAAGAGGCCCGTCTGGAGGAGATCCGGCCGGGGAAGTACAAGTTCAGGAGCCGCAGCGGCTTCATCACCGGCACGGTGGACATGACGGCCTACGGCAATGCTTATGTGGTGAGTGACGAGCTGGACGAAGATGTGTATGTCAGCGAGACCAACCTGCATCATGCCCTCAACGGCGACAAGGTGAAGGTGTATCTCTTTGCCCGTCGCCGCGACAGGCGTCTGGAGGGAGAGGTGGTGGAGATCCTCGAGCGGAAACGCAAGACCTTCGTGGGGGTGGTAACGATCACGGGACACTATGCTTTCCTGGTCCCCGACAACCGGCTGATGCCTTATGATATCTTCATCCCCCGCTCCCGGCTCAACGGGGCGAAGAACGGGCAGAAAGCCATCGCCCGCATCACCAAGTGGCCGGAGAAGGTGAAGAACCCTTTCGGCGAGATCGTCGAGGTGCTGGGCAACCCCGGCGAGCATGAGACCGAGATACATGCCATCCTGGCCGAGTTCGAGCTGCCGGCGAAATTCACGCCGGAGGTAGAGCGTGCGGCGGAACAGATCCCCGACAGGATCACGAAGAAAGACCTGGAGGGACGGCGCGACTTCCGCAGGGTGACCACCTTCACCATCGACCCGGCCGACGCCAAGGACTTTGACGATGCCCTCTCCATCCGTTTCCTGAAAGACGGCAATGTGGAGGTGGGGGTGCACATCGCCGACGTGACTCACTATGTGCGTCCCGGCATGCTGCTCGACAGGGAGGCTTACGACCGTGCCACCTCGGTATACCTGGTCGACAGGGTGGTGCCTATGCTGCCGGAGCACCTCTCCAACGGCGTCTGCTCGCTCAACCCCCATGAGGACAAGCTCACCTTCTCGGCGGTCTTTAAGATGACCCCCGACGCGCTGGTGGTGGACAGCTGGTTCGGCAAGACCGTCATCAACTCCGACAGACGGTATGCCTATGAAGAGGCGCAGGAGATCATCGAGAAGAAAAAAGGAGATCTCTCCAAAGAGATCCTGACGCTCCACAGGATGGCGCAGATCCTCCGCAAAAGGCGTTTCCAGCAGGGATCGCTCGACATCGAGCGGGTGGAGGTCAAGTTCGACATCGACGAGAAAGGTACACCGCTGGGTGTCTTCTTCAAGGTGAGCAGGGAAGCCAACCAGCTCATCGAAGAGTTCATGCTGCTGGCCAACCGTCATGTGGCCGAGCTGGTGGGCAAAAAGATAAGCGGCGGCGGGAAGAAGAAGGTGTTCGTCTACCGCGTGCACGACAAGCCCAAGGAGGACAGGCTGGAGAGCTTCACACGCATCGCCGCTAAGCTGGGCTATGAGGTGCATGCCGAGAGCCGCAAGGCCCTCTCACAGTCGATGAACAGGCTGATCAAGCAGGTGGTGGGCAAGCCCGAGCAGAACCTGATCGAGACACTGGCCCTGCGCGCCATGGCCAAGGCGGTGTACACCACGAAGAACATAGGGCACTACGGCCTGGCATTTGATTACTATACCCACTTCACCTCCCCCATACGGCGCTATCCCGACATGATGGTGCACCGCCTGCTGGAGCATTACCTGCGAGGCGGAAAGACGGTGGATGAGGAGGAGTACGAAGGCAAATGCCGCCACGCCTCGGAGATGGAGCGCAAGGCCATCGACGCCGAAAGAGCTTCCATCAAGTACAAGCAGGTGGAGTACCTGGCCGACAAAGTGGGCGAGGTATACGACGGCATCATCGCCGGCGTCACCGACTGGGGCATCTATGTCGAGATCAACGAGAACAAGTGTGAGGGCATGATCCCCATACGCGAGCTGAACGATGATTTCTATGAGTTTGATGAAGAAAACTATACCATCACCGGCCGCAGAAAAGGCCGCCGTTTTCAGCTGGGCGACCCCATCCGGGTGGAGATCTACCGCGTCAACCTGGAGAAAAGGCAGCTCGACCTTCTGCTGGCGGAGTAGTTGAGAGACGAGAGACGAGAGACGAGAGATGAGTGGTGAGAGAAGAGCGATGAGAAATGAGAGATGAGAGATGAGCAGATCCTCTTTGCATGATTCCCGGCGACTGATCCGGCAGAAGATCATCCTGGCGGCGAGCGAGGTGTTCGGGCGGTACGGTTACCGCAAGACCACCGTCGAGGACATCGCCGCACAGCTGCACATGGTCAAGAGCTCGCTCTATTATTATTTCAGGGGGAAAGAGGAGATCTTCCATGCCGTGGTCGACTGTGAGGCGAAGAAGGCAAGAAGACATCTCTCGGCGATCCTCGAGCAGAACGATGACCCCAGGACGCGCCTGCGGAAATACATCCTGACCCGCATGCAGGCGCTGAAAGATATCTCGGAGAGATACCCTTCGATCTTCGACGCCTCCCTGGTGCATTATGATTTTATTGAGAATATCCGCAGGAAATATGACCGGTCGGAACAGATCATCATTGGCCGCATCCTCAAGGAGGGGATGAACAGGGATGTTTTTTATGTGCAGGACCCCACCCTGGCGGCGACGGTCATTTGCACCGCCATGAAAGGACTGGAGATCCCCCTTTTCTGGAGGAAAAGGGAAGGACAGAGCTTCCATCATGTGGACAACCTGTTACACCTGCTGTTCTACGGGCTGGTGAAGAGGACCACGGGATGAGCACGGAGCGCAGGGAGAAGAGGTGAAAAGGGGGGAAGAGCCGGAGAGTTGAATGGGTAAAAAGAGGAAAAGGAAGACGGGGGCAGGAATGATGATATTCGGATATTGAAATTGGCGGAAAAATTATATTTTTATCAGATCAACCAAATGACATACCTATGAAAACACTTTTTGTGATCTCTTTTATGCTGGCGGCCTTTGCCGTGCAGGCACAGAACGCCGACGTGATCCTCGGGAAATGGTACAACGAGGAGAAAGATGCCATCATCAACATCTACAAGGAGGGCGGGAAATATACGGGCAAGATCGTCTGGCTGAAGGAGCCTTATGAGAACGGCAAGCCCAAGGTGGACGACAAAAACCCCGACCCCAAGCTGCAGACGCGGCCGGTGATGGGGCTCAAGCTCTTCTGGGGGTTCCATTATGATCCGGAAGAGAAGGAGTGGGTCGACGGCCGCATCTATGATCCCAAAAGCGGCAAGACATACGACTGCTACATGTGGATGGAGGGGAAAGACCTCAAGATCAAGGGATATGTCATGGGCATGAAGTTCCTCGGCCGCAAGACCACCTGGACAAGAGCGGAGTAAATGGTTCGTGGTTCGTGGTTCGTAGTTCGTAGTTCGTAGTTAGTGGTTAGTGGTGTCCGGGGAGTGGCAGTGGCCGGTGACTACGATCCTGTTTTCCATTCCCACTCATAGCCGCCGGGCACATCCTTGACGGCGATGCCGAGGGCGGCGAGTTTGTCGCGGATCATGTCGGCGGTGGCAAAATCTTTGTTCTTCTTGGCCTCCATACGTATGTCGAGGATGAGCTGTACCAGGGCGTCGGCGCGGCTCTCCTGTGCCGGCCTCTCCTCCTGTTTCAGTCCCAGCACGTCGAAGACGAAAGTGCTGAACAACTCTTTCATCTTCTCCAGATCCTCTTCTGTCAGGCTCCCTTTACCGGAGGCGATGAGGTGGATGTTCTTCACCCCTTCGAACAGATGGGAGATCAGCACCGGTGTGTTGAGGTCGTCGTCCATGGCTGCGTAGCATTTCTTTTTCAGCGCTTCCACATCATAGCTGCTCTCGCCGGCAGACTCGATCTTCTTGAGGGTCTCCATGCCGTCGAAGAGGCGCTCCATACCTTTCTCGGCGGCCTGTACCGCGCGGTTGGAGAAGTCGAGGGTGCTGCGGTAATGGGCCTGCAGGATGAAGAAACGGATGGCCATGGGCGAGTAGGCTTTCTCCAGCAGCCGGTGGTCGCCGGCGAAGATCTCGTTGAGGGAGATGGCGTTGCCCAGCGACTTGCCCATTTTCTGGCCGTCGATGGTGATGAGGTTGTTGTGCATCCAGTAGCGCACCGACTCTTTCCCGAGGGCGGCCGTCGACTGGGCTATCTCACACTCGTGGTGCGGGAAGAGCAGGTCCATGCCGCCGCCGTGGATGTCGAAGGTGTCGCCCAGGTATTTGGTGCTCATGGTGGAGCACTCGATGTGCCAGCCGGGATAACCCTCCCCCCATTTGGAGGGCCATTTCATGATGTGTGTGGGCGTGGCTTTTTTCCAGAGGGCGAAGTCGTAGGGATGACGTTTCTCCTCCTGTCCTTCCAGCTCGCGTGTGTTGCTGATCATATCGTCCAGCTTGCGGCCGGAGAGCTTGCCGTAGTGATGGTCGCGGTTGTATTTCTCCACGTCGAAGTAGATGGAGCCGTTCGACTCGTAGGCGTAGCCGTTCTCCAGGATCTTTTCGGTGAAGATCTGCTGCTCGATGATATGCCCCGAGGCATGGGGCTCGATGCTGGGAGGCAGCGTGTTGAGTTGCTCCATGTTGTGATGATAGCCGTTGGTATAACGCTGCACGATCTCCATGGGCTCGAGCTGCTCCAGACGGGCGCGTTTGCCGATCTTGTCCTCACCCGAATCGGCGTCGTTCTCCAGATGACCCACGTCGGTGATGTTGCGCACATAACGCACCTTATACCCCAGGTGCTGAAGATACCGGAAAAGCAGGTCGAAGGTGATGGCTGCACGGGCATGACCCAGATGGGCGTCGCCGTAAACGGTGGGCCCGCAGACATACATCCCCACATGGGGCGGGTTGATGGGCTGGAACTCCTCTTTCCTGCGCGTGAGCGTGTTGTGTACCTTCAGCATGACATTCATGGTTTATGAAGGTGCAAAATTACAAAAATACCCGGACAAAAGAGATGGGTTCCTTCGTCGATCAGCATGCATAAATAAATAAAGCCAGGTTTTTGACGCCTGGCTGCCCTGATTGACTCAAGTATATGTGGAAGATTGCCTGTGTCAGATAAAGATCAAATACTGTGCCAAAGGGAGGGGAGTTGGAAAGTTAAAAGGTTGAAAAGTTGAAAAGTTGAAAAGTCAAGGGGGTCAAAGAGTAGAGACGCGTGCCAATTTAATGGGATTGCCACGTCGGCTTCCGCCGTCGCTCCTCCTGCGTCGGAGCTATGGCGGACTAAGCCTCCTCGCAAAGTCCGGCATACTCGCAACTCACAACTCGATACTCGCAACTCAAAACCACGAACTACGAACCACTAACCACGAACGCTTTGGAC
>CAZYQV010000327.1:0-15723 GCA_964649775.1 uncultured Rikenellaceae bacterium | reverse complement strand
GTCGGATTTCGGGCGGCCGGTGGTCTTCATGCTGTAATACACCGGTATCTGGCCCGTGTTGCGGGGGAAGGAGATGACCAGGCGGCCCGAGGGGTTGTAGTCGCCGAAGAGGATATCGGCGAGGGCGGTGCCTGCCGTGGTACCCAGCTGCCAGCCATAGACGATGGCAGGGGCTTTCTCCGCCAGGCGTGCGATGGTGAGGGGCCGGCCGGCCATGATCACCACGACCGTGGGCCGTCCGGCATTCAGCACGGCCTCTGCCAGCTCTTCCTGCATGCCGGAGAGGTTGATGTCGGAGCGGCTGGCCGCCTCGCCGTTCTGCCAGGCCCCTTCACCGAGGGCCAGGATCACCACGTCGGAGGAGCGGGCCAGCGCCAGGGCCTCCGAAAAGCCGCTGCGATCGTCGCCGGTGAGCTCGCACCCCCCGGTATAACGCACCACAGCCCCGGGCAGCTTGTCACGGATCCCCTGCAGGAGGGTGGTCACATCGCCGGAGTTGCCGGCGCCGGACCATGAACCCAGCATGTCGCGGCGACTATCCCCCAGCGGACCGATGACGGCCACCTTATGCACCTTTTTGGAGAGGGGCAGCAACGGCCGTCCCCCCACCGTATCGTTCTTCAGCAGGACGACCGACTCGTGTGCCGCCTGCAGGGCATGGTCGAGCATCTCCTGCGAGAGGATGGTCTTTCTCTCCCGCTCCTCGTCGAGATAACGGTAGGGATCGTCAAACAAGCCCAGCGCATATTTCGCCTTCAGGATACGGAACACTGCACTGTCGATAAGTGCTTCGGGCACCCTGCCTTCTCTTACCAGCGCCGGCAGGTTGCGGATATAGTCGCCCCCCTGCAGGTCCATGTCCACGCCGGCACGGATGGCCAGAAGAGCTGCTTCTTTTTCGTCGGCGGCAATGCCGTGGTTGACCAGCTCATTTATGGAGGTGTAGTCGCTGATCACAACCCCCCTGAACCCCCATTCTCCTCTGAGGATATCGTGCAGGAGCCAGCGGTTGGCGGTGGAGGGGATGCCGTTGAGGTCGTTGAAGGAGGTCATCACGCTGCCCACGCCGGCGGCGACGGCAGCATGATAGGGCGGCAGATAGACCTCACGCAGCGTTCTCTCGGACATATCCACCGTATTGTACTCCCTGCCGGCTTCCGGCGCGCCGTAGGCGGCGAAGTGTTTGACACAGGCCAGCAGCGTGGCGGGGCTGGCCAGGTCGGCACCCTGGTATCCCCTCACCTTGGCCGCCGCCACCAGGGAGCCGTAGTAAGGATCCTCGCCGGCCCCCTCGACCACACGTCCCCACCGCGGGTCGCGGGCAATGTCCACCATGGGGCTGAAGGTCCAGTTGAGGCCGGCAGCAGCCGCCTCCTTTGCCTGAAGTGCTGTGGTCTTTTCGATCAGCGACAGATCCCACGAACAGGCCTCGGCCAGCGGCAGCGGGAAGATCGTCTTATAGCCATGGATCACATCGAGCCCGAAGATCAGGGGGATGTGCATGCGCGTCTCCTCCACGGCGATCTTCTGCAGCCTGCGCACATAATCAACCGTCATGGCATTATAGACTGACCCCACACGCCCGGCACGCAGCTCTTTCTCCACATCGCCGGTGAGCGTGGGACCCGTCACCGCCCACGTGCTGCTATATAGTGTCATCTGACCCACCTTCTCCTCCAGGGTCATCTGCGAAAGCAAAGAGTCAATGAAACGGTCCCTCCCTGAGGAAGAGACCCCGTGATCCGTAGTACAGGAAAACGAAACAACCGTTGTAACGATCAGAGAAAAGAACAGGATACGCATAACCGATTTTTTTTTGTTTCAAAATACAGAAAATTATGGTTCTTTATATGCCGGCGAACGGCTCGCCTGGATTTTTTTTATTTTTTCCGCCAGGTCTTTTGAAAAACGGATAGCACCCTCTTTCTGCAAATGGCTGCCGTCGAAAGTGGTATAATCCTCGTTGACAAAGTCCAGCCATACCGCTCCTGCAGCGGTGAGGGTCTTTTTGATTTCGGCTTCATGGTATCCGCTCAGCGAATCTTCCAGGGCAACCATTTTCTGTGTTGTGGGCGGACGGAAGACCACCACGGTCACGCCTTTTTCTGTCCAGCGCCGGACCTGGTCCGCGAGGCGTTGTACATTTTCCGGCAGGACCTGATTATCCACAAAAAGGGTACGGTAGGATTTCAGGGCGGCCTCGGACCAGGGCTTGTCTTCATGAGTGGCCACCCAGCCGCCCTCCATATATTCCTGATGCCGTGTGGTCACAAACTTTTTCCCTTTGATCGCCCGGTACAGCTGATCCGGCGTGAAAGGGATGAAAAACTGGAAGATCTTTTTGAAATACAACAGGTCGATCAACTCTTCCCTTTTGGTGTTGAGCTCATAGTTAAGATGATAGTTCAAACAGCCCAGTTTGGTCAGGGTCACCGGGGTCACCCCCAGGACGACCATTCTGACCGTATCCTCATAGTTGATCCTCTTATCGATCTGTTTCAGCATGATCTCATCATATCCGGCGCTGCCGTATGCGAAATTGATGATCGAGATCCGCGGCAACACCTCGTTCATGGCCTGGGGTGATACCCCTCTGTACACACGCGAATCGCCACCCACGACAATGTTGTATTTCTTCTTGTCGAACGTTTTTTTCTTCCAGAAGCTGTTGTTCTCGATCACCCGGTATGCGTCCGAGGGAGGGGCGATCGCATGCATCCCCAGCACTCCCGCTGCCAGAAAGGGAAGGAGCAGGAGGATCCTTTCCCGGAGCAAACGCTTAAAACTGAAAATAGATAAATGCATGTCCTTTCCCTCTTAAAAATATGGTAACGGAGATCATGACCGCCAGCAGGACCACCTCGGCAATCCGGAGGGCCTGTTCGTTGCGGAGGATCCGTTTCAGTTTGATCTTCATGAAGAGATATTCGATCAGCAGTGCAAAGACCAGAAAATAGATGCCGTTCTTCACATCGGCGGTGATCGTAAAGTCCAGGTTGGGGTTGATCCACAACATATTATGCAGGATCGTGAAGGCATCCGGCAGGCTCTGGGCACGGAAGAAGACCCAGGCGATGACCGTCTGGAACATCACGAACAGGACAGCCACCCAGGCCAGCCGGTATCTTTTCAGCAACGCCGGCCACCGGGTGATCCTTTCAAAGCTCAGGTAGAGGGCATGCAGCCAGCCCCACACCAGGAAGTTCCAGGAAGCCCCGTGCCAGAAACCCGACACCACCATGGTGACCCACATGTTCGCATGACTTCTCACCTTCCCCTGGCGAGAGCCCCCCAGCGGGATATATACATAGTCGCGGAACCACGTGGAGAGGGAGATGTGCCATCTGCGCCAGAACTCCCGGAAAGAGGTGGACAGATAAGGATGGTTAAAGTTCATCTTGAAACGGAAGCCCATCCATTTTGCCAGTCCCCGCGCAATATCCGTATAACCGCTGAAATCGAGATATATCTGAAAAGCAAAACCCGTCATCACGATCCACCAGTACAGGGTGGAGTTGGTCCGGTGGATATCGGCAAAGGCGGTGTTGACCAGCGGGGCGATGTTGTCGGCCAGCAGGATCTTCTTGAAGTATCCCGAGGCAATGAGCTTCATGCCGTGCCAGCGCTCCACCTCCGTGGGGCGTTTCAGGCGGTCCAGCTGGGGCAGCAGGTTCCTGGCCCGCACGATGGGGCCGGCCACCAGTTGTGGGAACATGGAGAGATAAGCGAAAAACTTCAGGATGTTGCGGGTGGGCTTCAGCTCCCCTTTGTACACATCGATCGTGTAGCTCATCGACTGGAAGGTATAGAAACTGATCCCCACCGGCAGGATATAGAGGAACTCGGGCAGATTCCTGGTCAGCTCGACATGTATGTCGAACCTGCTTAACAGCGTCTCCAGCTGCCCGAACAGAAAACGGCTGTACTTGAATGCCGCCAGCGAGCCCAGGTTGCCCAGCAAAGAAAGGGTGAGGAACAGCTTCCTGTAACGGGGATGACGATAGATCGCCCGACCGGCAAAAAAATCGATCAGCCCGCTGCCCAGGATCAGAAAGATAAAACGCCAGTCCCACCAACCGTAAAAAATAAAAGAGAAAAATACGATATATGCCCAGGTGAGCGTCCTGCTCCGGCGTTTGACCAGCCAGAACATACTGAAAAAGAGAAGAGCAAAAATTACAAATACCAGTGAGTTAAAAAGCATCTTCTTTCATTTGCCTGAGCAAATATAAAAGTGTTCCGCAGATATCCGGGAAAAAGGTGCTTTTTCTTTTCACTACCTGTTCTGCTCATCAGGATCACGCCCCTGCCTGCAGCATCGTCTTTTTTATTCCCTCCGCATCCGCCAAACCCGTTTGGCTTGGCCCCGGAAACAAAAAAACCCGCTTTCAGCGGGCTTTGGCTGGTTGTGGGATATGCAGGAGTCGAACCTGCGACCTCATGTCTGTGAAACATGCGCTCTAAACCAGCTGAGCTAATATCCCTTCAGGGACGGCAAATTTACTGTAATTCGTCTGAAAATACAAACAGAAAGAAGTTTTATTATTTTTGGATCATCGCCCGAACCCAAAACCGAAACAACACCACCCATGAAGACAACGGAACGCAGGAAAGACACAGAGGACGCACTCATTTCCGTTGTGATACCCTGCCTGAACGAATCCGGCAACATCAGGAAGATCTATGGCGCTATCCGGGAAGCCCTGGCCTCCCGGAGATATGAGCTCATCTTTGTGGATGACGGCAGCACGGACGACACCCTCGACCTCCTCAAATCGCTGGCGAGGGAAGACCCTGGGGTACGGTATCTCTCCTTTTCCCGGAACTTCGGGCACCAGAACGCCCTGAAGGCAGGGCTGGACGTGGCCACGGGCGACTGTGTGATCTCGCTGGATGCCGACGGACAACATCCCCCCTTCATCATCCCGCAGATGATCGCCAAATGGCAGGAAGGCTACGACATTGTTTATACCTCCCGTAATGACAAGGAGAACATCAGCACCTTCAACCGGGTGACCTCAAAAATATTTTACAAGATCCTGAACATCTTCTCCGAGATCAGGATCGATCCCGGCTCAGCAGACTTCAGGCTACTCGACAGGAAAGTGGTGGATGTGCTGAAGGAGATGCCGGAACATGATCCTTTCCTGCGGGGCATCATCAAGTGGGTGGGGTTCAGACAGACGGTCATCTCTTTTGTTCCTGAGAAACGTTTTGCCGGCAAGACAAAATATTCCCTCTCCCGCAAGATCCGTTTTGCCGCCTCGGGGATCACCTCCTTCAGCACCAAGCCGCTGAAAGTATCGATCTATACGGGCTTTATCTTCGCTTTTTCCGCTTTCCTCTACGGCCTCTATGCCATCTACGAGACCCTCTTCACCGACAACACCATCACCGGCTGGACATCCCTCATCGTGAGCATCCTCTTCATCGGCGGCATACAACTGATCATGATCGGCATCCTGGGAGAATATTTGGGAAAACTCTTCGTTGAAAATAAACGACGCCCCAATTATATCGTGCGGGAGACCAACATCGACCTCAACAATAAGTCATGAAAGCACCGCAGACCTCCATCCTCTCTTCCCCTTCGAAATGGCTAATTGTCATTATCGCCGTCACCATCGTCCTGCTCGACTTCAGTCACCACAGATGGAAACGCCGGGGCGAGGTGATCCAGTGGGATGTGATCTCTTACTACGCTTACCTGCCCGCGGTGTTCATCTATCACGATATCGACCTGAAGTTCCGGGGGGAGAACCTGGAGAAGTTCGGCGACCGTATCTGGCCCGTCACGACACCCACGGGCAAGAACGCCATCGTCACCTCCATGGGGATGTCCTTCCTTTATGCGCCTTTCTTCTTCCTGGCCCACGGGGCAGCCCTCATCACACCGTACGAGGCCGACGGCTATTCCATGCCCTACCGTCTGGCCCTGGTCTTCAGCGCCCTCTTCTACCTCATCACCGGCCTCATCTTCCTCAGAAAACTACTGCTGGTATATTTCCCGGAGAAGGTGACCGCGCTGGTGCTGCTGGTGACGGTCGTCGGGACGAACCTGCTCTATTACTCGATCTACGAGGCACCCATGTCGCATGCCTATAACTTCTCCCTCATCGCCATCTTCCTCTGGCTCACATACCGTTTTTTTCAGCGTCCCAACGCCGGCACGGCCCTGCTCCTCGGTCTTGTCAGCGGCCTGATCGCCCTCATCCGCCCCACCAACATCATCGTCCTGCTCTTCCTGCTGCTATGGGACGTCACCTCTCTGAAAAAACTATGGGAAAGGATCCTCTTTTTCCTGCGGCGGATCGATCTGGTGCTGCTGATGATCCTGCCCTTTTTCCTGGTCTGGCTGCCCCAGTTCCTCTACTGGCATCATGTATCGGGCAAATACCTTTATTTCTCCTACGGGGCCGTCGGCGGGAAGTTTTTCTGGAAGAACCCTCAGTTCCTGAACATCCTCTTCAGCTTTAAAAAGGGATGGCTCGTCTATACCCCCGTGATGCTCTTCGCCCTGGCCGGTCTTTTCTGGTCGCGCTCACAGCGCCCCGCTTTTCTGACGGCGGTGACGGTTTACTTCCTGATCAACCTGTACATCCTGGCATCATGGTGGAGCTGGTGGTTCGGCGGCTGTTACGGCAACAGGGCTTTCATCGACGGCTATGCCATCCTGGCCCTGCCCATGGGAGTGACCGTGCAAAAGATCCTCTCTGCCAAAAGACCCTGGCGTTACGCACTCACCGGCCTGCTGCTCCTCCTGACGGCATACAACACCTTCCAGATCCGGCAATACCGCCACGGAGCCCTCCACTACTGGTGGATGAACAAAGAGGCCTACCGGGAGAACTTCCTGCGCAGCCACCCCACCCCAAGATACTGGGACCTCATCACCATCCCCGACTATGACCTCGCCCGCAAAGGGATCTACAAGGAGATCCTGCCCGAACTGAAAATAGATATCCCCGAAGAAGAGGTGAAGGAACGGATACGGGCTGCCGTCGCCGACACCGCCACCCGGGAAGAGCGGATCCCCCGCTATGTGGACAGCATCTATGCCCGTCAGAAAGAGGATTACCGTCAGCAGCTGATCCGGGAGTTCCTCATCCGCAAGATCCGTGATAACCCCTCCCTGATGCGACAATACAAAAAGGAAGCGGCCAGGACCCATGCTGACCTGGACTCCCTGATCTCCGGCGAGGCCCTTTATCTAATCGAAAAATACCAATACCGATGATCCAGAACAAAACCATAGCGGTGGTAGTCCCTGCCTACAACGAAGAGCAACAGATCGGGAAGGTGATCGCAGGCATCCCCGATTTCGCCGACCGCATCATTGTGGTCAACGACGCCTCCACCGACGCTACCGCAGAGGTGGTCTCTTCCCTTTTTGAAAAGACAGGCAAACGGACACTTCCGGAGGCAAAAGAGGATACTTTCGGCGACTACGGTCATGCCGGTAACATCCTGCGGCAGATGAATGAGGAAGAGCTGCAGCTCTTCTCCGAAGCGGAGGTCGTCCATCCCGCTGCCGACCGGCGGTTGGTGCTGATCAACCTGAAAAAGAACAGCGGCGTGGGGGCGGCCATAGCCCGGGGGTACAAGTATGCCAAAGACCTGCAGATCGACTGCACCGCCGTCATGGCCGGCGACGGCCAGATGGACCCTGCAGAACTGGAGAAGATCTGCCGGCCGGTGATCGAAGAGAACGTAGATTATGTCAAAGGAAACCGGCTGCGCCATCGGGGCGCCCGCCGCATGATCCCCAGAACCCGCTTCTTCGGCAACTCGGTCCTTTCCATCCTCACCAAGATCGCCTCCGGCTACTGGAGGGTCTCCGACACCCAGACAGGATATACCGCCATCTCAAAAAATGCACTGAACCTCATCGACCTCTATGATATCTACCCCCGTTACGGCATGCCCAACGACCTGCTGGTCAAGCTCAACATCGTCTATTGCACGATCAAGGAGGTGAACATCAACCCGGTGTACGGCATCGGAGAAAAGTCCAAAATGAGACCCCACAAGGTCGTCTTCCCGGTCACCTGGCTGCTGATCAAGTCCTTCTTCAAAAGGATGTGGCAGAAATACCTCTTCACCGACTTCCACCCCCTCTTCATCCTTTATCATTTCGGGATCATCCTGCTGCTCATCGCCTTCCCCTACCTGATAAAGATCCTGCGGCTGATGATCCTGGGCATCCCGGCCAACCCCGTCACCGTCATGGCCTTCGTCTTCCTGTTCATCAGCGGATCACAGTCGTTGCTCTTCGCCATGTGGATGGACATCATCGACAATGAACGTCTCTATAAATAAGCTGTTATTCGATGGAGCATCTCCCTGCCCGCCATGACCTCAAAGAAAAACTGATCTGGCTCCTCTCGGTGGCCGTGAGCCTGCTGGTCATTCTGGAGCTCTTTGCCAGCCTGAACGACAAACAGATCTATGTCTATTTCAACTCCGACACCTTATATCTTCCTTCCATCTTCAGGGATCTTTTCATCGACCACTCGGGACTCGGCGGATGGCATCTGAACGGGGCACCCAACTTTTTCCCCGATATGGCTTTTTACTTTCTTGTCAACACCCTCTTCCCTGATTTCAGGGTGGCCATGCTGGCATACAGCGTCCTTCAGTACCTCGGAATAATGCTGTTGGTACGCTGGCTCTTCAGGACGGTCGCACCGGCGATCAGCGAGAGCGAGCTGGCCCTGGCCAACCTGGTCATGCTCGTCATTTTCCTGGTCACCTTCTACCCGGGAGATTTTACCTTCACCTTCTACCTCCTGAGCATCAGCTACCACCTGGGCGCTTTTATCATGGCCCTGCTTGCCCTGATCTTCACTTTCCGCTATCTGGGCCCGGGCAACCGCTCTTCCCTCCCGCTGTTGTTCCTCATCACCATCACCGGCGTGGTCAATGACAAGCTGTTCATCGCCATGTATGTCCTGCCCCTTTTCTCCTTCCTGCTCTTCCTTTACGCCCCGTCTCTGCGAAAGAAGCTCCTGCTGCTGACAGGAAATGCAGTCGTCGCAACGGTGGTCGGGACCCTCATCTACAACGGCATCAAACACTCCGGCTATGTCCACATCATCTCCCTCTCATGGAAATTCATGAACTTCGACAATATCCCGTCCTCTTTCCACACCATGACCGGCCAGCACCTCACCTATCTGCGCTCTTTCGATTTCCGGTCTCTCACGGTGATCCTGTCGATCCTCTCTTTTCTGATCACGCTGGTTTTCACTTTCCGTTACCTCCGTAACTTTTTCCGGCAGAGATCTCTTCCGGAGGAAGATCTGTTGCCGGCCCTCTACCTGACCTTCTCTCTTGTTTTCTGGGTGGTGGTCCTGGCCACCCCGGTGATCAACGGCAGCTATGTGGGCTATGCCATCCTGCGCTATAACATCTATGCCATCTATCTGAGTCTTTTCAATTACGGGATGCTCTTCCATCTGTGGAAGAAGCAGAGAGGGTGGCATTTTTCTCCCCGGCCGGAAAAAGCCGTGCTCATCACCCTGTTCGTCTTCGCCCTGCTGCCGGGGGTACGTCCCCTTTTCTCCGGAGGGTTGAAAAAGATCACCCGCCACTATCCGGCGATCGCAAAAGAGATGGATGAGCTGGCCGCAAAAGAAGATCTCCACTACGGGCTGGCCACTTACTGGCATGCCAAATACATCACGATGTTCTCGTCCCGGGGATTAAGGATCTACACCGTTTTCGAAGACCTGAAACCCTGGTACCATGTCACCAACGAACACTGGTACCATCCCGGGGGAAAAGGCCGTTACGGCAACCCGGCCTTCACCTTTGTCATGATGGACGGCATGGACACGCTCAGCGTGAAAGAGAAGCTGGGTCCGCCGCTGCGCACCCTTCCTTTCAGGGGCAGCAGCATCGCACTGTTCCCTCCTTTTTGTTTCGACGACCAGAAAAAGCCCGTCTTCCTGGAGCAATGATCAAAGTCCTTCAGCTCTTCTTCTTTATCCCGATCCCCAGCAAGAGGGCCAGGAAGAAAAGGAACAGTTCTCCGGTGATGTACCACAGCCTGTTGAGCAGGGATACGGTCA
Organism: uncultured Rikenellaceae bacterium; assembly: GCA_964649775.1. Taxonomy (GTDB): domain Bacteria; phylum Bacteroidota; class Bacteroidia; order Bacteroidales; family VadinHA17; genus DRPN01. Next base: position 5,650 of record CAZYQV010000327.1, on the reverse strand, counting down.
CCGCCATGTCCGTGTCCATACCTGTCAGCACGAGGAAGCCGGTCATGATGCTCTCCCGGATACCGATCCCTCCCGGGAACATGATGGCCATCACGCCGTAACATACACTCAGCGGGAAGGCCAGGGCCTGCACCCATGCCACATCACCGGCCAGGGAGATCAGGAAAAACCAGAAGCCTGCCGTCCAGAGCAGCCAGTAGAAAAGGATGTACACACCCATGCCGGCCGACTGCTTCAGGTCGATCAGCGGCAGATCGAGCTCTTTCCCCGTGACCTTACCCAGCAGCGACGCTGCCAGCCGGTGCACGACCGGCACAAAGAGGACCATGCCCAGGAGCAGGAGAGACACCAACAGGATGAGCGTAACATAACCGGCAGGATAGTAGATCAGAACGGGCACCACACTGATGAACAGTCCCAGGAAGAGATAGAGGAGTTGCTCTTTCAGAGAGGCCAGCGTCGCCCGGTGAAAGGCGGTCCCTCCTGCGGTCACAGGGAAAACCCTTCCCACAATGACCCACACCTTGCCGGGGATATATTTCCCCAGTACGGAGATACCGTGGGAATAGACCGCCATGCGGACGTTGATGTATATGTCATGGACCTGCAGAGCCTTGCGCCAGCTCAGGGTAGCAGCAAAAAAACCGGCCCACAGCAACAGCACCGACAAGGCCAGCCACGCCGGACGGAGGTGTGCTATATGTACCTGCAGGTCTTTCTGACGGAAGAGATAAACGGCAAAGAACAGCACGGAGGCATAAAAAAACACCGTGAACCAGAGGTTTATTTTTTTTCTGCCTCCCATAGCCTCAGCTGTCAAGTCTTTCCACCGAAGAGCTTTCGATCTTTTTCAGGTACGACTTGGGCACGGTGAGGTAGATCGACTGCCGCACCGCCTCCAGCATGATACGCACCTTGCGTTTCCTGCCGAACTCCACCAGGGTGCCGAAAAGCCCTTTGAGCGACCCGCGGACGATCTCCACCGAGTCGCCCACCTTCAGTTGCTTCTCCTCCTCCTCGGAGATGAACTCGCCCATCTTTTCATACTGACGGATCGCCTCAATAAGTTCCTCCTGCACCTTCACCGGCTTTTTCTCAATACGCACAAAATGGACCACCCCCTCGGTCTGCAGCACCTTGAGGTACTCGTTGTAATCCGTGATATCTATATATACGAAAATATAAGAACGGAAGAGAGGCTCTTCGATCCATTTCTTCCGGTCGCTCCAGATACGCAGTTTTTTCTCCAACGGAAGATAACATTCGACACCTTCCTGCGCGAAACGGTCTCTTACCTTCTTTTCCTGTCTTGACTTTGTGTACAGAACATGCCAGTTTTTTCTGTTTTCTTTTTTTCCTGCCATAGTGATCTCATTGTTTCAGGAGCGTAAAAATAATCCTAAAATCCGCAAAAGAAAATAGTTTTGTCATTCCGTTACGCATAATTGGGTCCGGTGTTCCGTCAGAACTGAAAATAGATAAACGGCCGGAAGCCCATGCCTTTTACCTGTATCAGGAAGAACGCCACGAGGACGACGATGAGCAGTTTTACGATCATGGGCAGACGGATGAATGCTCCGCGGATATTTTCCTGCCACTGTGCCGGCATCCAGTGGATGAGGAAGCCTGCCAGGATCACGGGCATGACGGCGCCCCACGAGGCCACCAGGGGCAGGAAAGAGGCCAACGACGTGTTGCGGGTGATCTGCCAGAGCATGGCCACGGCGTTCTCCATGCTGTGGGCACGGAAGAAGATCCACAGGAAAAGGACGAAATGAAAGGTGAGCACGGTCATGGCCAGCCGCTGCCAGCGGGGAGGGTTGTTCTTCAGCCAGCGGGGCAGGCCCAGCAGCTTGTCGAAGGCCAGCCCGGCGCCGTGGAGGAAGCCCCAGATCAGGAAGCGATAGCTGGCGCCGTGCCACAGGCCGCCCAGCACCATGGTGATCATCAGGTTGAGATACATCCGCACCTTCCCCTTGCGGTTGCCCCCCAGCGGGATATAGAGATAATCCTTCAGCCATGAGGAGAGGGAGATATGCCAGCGTCGCCAGAAATCGGTCAGGATCACCGCCTTGTACGGCGAGTTGAAGTTGATGGGTATGCGGAAACCGAAAAGCAACGCCACCCCGATGGCAATATCAGTATACCCTGAGAAGTCGCAGTAGATCTGCAAAGCATAGCCATAGACAGCCAGGATATTCTCCAGCCCCGTGAAAGCCGCCGGATGGCTGAACACCCTGTCGACAAAATTGACGGCGATATAGTCGGCTATGGCCATCTTTTTTACCAGCCCCGCCAGGATCAGGAAGAGGGCATAGCCGAACTCCTGCCTGGTGAGTGAATACTTTGTCGCCAGCTGGGGGATGAACTGTGCTGCCCGCACAATAGGACCGGCCACCAGCTGCGGGAAGAAAGAGACAAAAAAGGCAAAGTCGGTGAACCGTCGTACCGGCACCGTCCTGCCCCGGTATACATCCAGGGTGTAACTGATGGTCTGGAAAGTGTAAAAAGAGATGCCCACGGGCAGGAAGATGGCCGTGATGTCATAGTGGGTATGCAGCAGGGCGTTGCCTATCTCCGCCAGGTAGTCGCGCGGCACCACCTGCAGGCCGGTGAGACGGTTGAAGAGGTCGACGAAAAAAAAGGTGTACTTGAAATAGGCCAGCATCCCCAGGTTGATGAGGAGGCTGAAGGCTACCCAGCCTCTCTTCGCCGCCCTGCGTTTCGCAGCATACACCCTCCGCCCGGCCACATAGTCGACCGCCGTGGAGATCAGCAGGAGGACAAAGAAAAAACCTCCCGTTTTATAATAGAAAAAGATGCTGACCAGGAAGAGATAGAGGTTGCGCAGGAAAAACCGTTTGTATACGAGGGAATAGAGGGTGAGCACCACCAGCAGGAAGATCCAGAAATACATCCGCGTGAACAACAGGGGGTTGTCCGGCGAATAGCTCCATATTTCCTGCAGGCTAAAGGCCATGGGTATACGTTTGATAATCTTCCATCAGGGCTTTGAGCAGCATGCGGGCGAAGAGCTGTGATCCCTCGAGGCTCATGTGGGCCTGGTCGGGCCGCGCCAGCGAGGGCTGCTGTGCCGCCCAGCGGGCCATAGCCCTCTCGCCGCCCATGGCCAGATAAGCATCCCAGAAAGCACACCCCTCGGCCAGGGCCGTCAGCCGCTGCTCCTCCCGTATGCGCTGCAGCCGCTCCTGCAGGGCCGGGTCGTCGCCCCCCATGTCGGTCACCCCCACCACCAGGACGAACAGGCCGGGGAAGGTTTGCCGCAGCCACCGCAGCTCCCGCCGCAGGGTATGGCGGTAGACACGTGCATCACGCATGCTCCCCACCGCCACGTTGAGGCCGAACTGCAGCACCACCATCTGCACGTTCAGACTGTCGTACATGGTCCTCACCGTCGCAGCATCGCAGCGCGAGAACATCATGAAAGGACGACCCCGCAGGGGGATGTTGTCGACACCCACCCCCACCGAGTCTTCCAGGATGATGCCCTCGACAGCAAAAGGCGAGTGCATCCTGAAATCGAGCTTTATTTTCCTCCCCTCACCGTCGAGGGGTACCCTCACGCAAAGCAGCTCACTCCCCGGCAGTGCGGCATACTCCTTCACCATGCCGTCCCGGGTGATCTTCACGGCAGGACCCTGGCGGGGAGCATACAGCCACAGCTCCAGACGGTTGAACTCCCTGATCCTGTGGGGAGCGAATTTATGGAGGGCGATCCTGCAGTGCACGCTTTCCTCCGTCCCGTCATCCGTGCTGTCCCCGGCCAGGGAGAATGTGCCGGCCAGCCCGAAAGGGATCCCCTCCCGGAAGCCGCTCCTCGTCCCGTAGTTATTCACCTTGCGCCAGCCGGCGGAGGGCTCTGTGACAAAGCTGGCCGTGAAAGGCACGGTCATCACCGGCAGCAGGAAGCCGGGCCCTCCCCCTCCGAAACGGGCCTGCAGGGTGTCGCGCAGCACCGACGTGATGCGGTCACCCTCGATCTGCGAATCACCGTAGTAGAGGATATGCATGCTCTGCCGCCGCGCACGCAGCGAGTCCATCTCATGCAGCAGGTGGTACAGCAGAAGGCGGGTGGTATCGCTCATCTCTATCGACGGCACGGCACGCAGCAGGGAGTCGGAGAAAGTGAGGGGGGCGGCCTCCGCAGAGGCTTTCTCTTTCCCCTCCGCCTTCGTGCCGCCGGCGGTGGTGCCCCGGATGGTGTGCTTCCCCTCTCTCTGCCGCGGGGGGATGCTCTCCGGCATAAAAAGGGCAGCCACGCTCTTTTTCACCTCCCCGGCAGGCAGGGGATTACGCAGGCGGACAAGAGATAATGAGAGCCCTTCCTCAGGCATGAAAAAAAAAGTGAGCAAGAGAACGAGAAAGACACCTGCAATGAATAGGGCACTCTTCAGCGGCTTCATACAAACAAAGATGCAAAAGATAGCGGAGATTTCAAACGCAGGACGGCATGCCCGGGAGAGGAGGGGTGACGGTCAGCTCTTCCTGCGTATCTTCAGGTGCTGTCCCGGATGGATCTTGTCGTAACGCGAGAGGTTGTTCAGCCGGAGGATATCTTTTTCGGTGACACCGTCGAACTTACGGGCGATCTCCCAGATAGTGTCTCCCGGCCGCACCCGGTAATACTCATAGTTCTTGTCCAGGGGGGCACCGGCCGTGGCTGTCTGTTGTTGCTGCTGCACCACAGGACGGCCTGTACGACGCTGCTTCTCGGCAAAGGACATCGTATTGAACTTCTTGTAGTAGGAGACCTTGTTCTTGGGCACATAGACGGCCAGCCGCTGTCCCACACGTATCAGGTTGTGACGGATGTTGTTCCAGTACCGCAGGTCGGAGACCCGCACATGGAACCATTCGGAGATGAATCCCAGGTTATCCCCCTGCTTGACGGTATAATAGATCTTCACCTTGCCTTTTGGCGGCGGGGGATTGTAACGCGTATATTTGGGGGCGAGCGTCTTCTTGGAAGGATCAAAGAAAACAGAGTCTTTATAGGCGAAGATAGAATCCTGAAGGTCGATGAACTGACCGGTATACTGTATGGGCAGCACCAGCGTGAAAGGCCGTATGCTGCCGGGGATGATGTCGTAACGGTACTGCGGGTTCATGTCCCTGAGCTGTTGCAGGGGGATGTGCAGCACCTCCGCCACCTGTTTCAGGTGAAGGTCTTCGGAGATGATGAGCGTGTCCCTTGTCACGGGGATGTGGATGGCCACAGGACGAAGGCCATGGTCGGGGTAGTAGTTCATCACGTAGGCGGCGGCGATGAAGGCCGGCACATACCCGCGTGTCTCGCGCGGCAGACGGTAGTAGATCTTCCAGTAGTCACGCACCCCGCCGGAACGACGTATGGCCTTTGTCACGTTGCCCGGGCCGCAGTTGTAGGCGGCGATCACCAGCGTCCAGTCGTGGAACATCTCATACAGGTCTTTCAGGAACTGCGCCGCAGCCTCCGTGGAGCGGATAGGATCGCGCCGCTCGTCGACGAGCGAGTTGATCGTCAGGCCGTACATGCGGCCCGTACCATACATGAACTGCCACAGGCCCACTGCACCGGCACGCGAACGGGCCCGCGGGTTGAGGGCCGACTCAATCACGGCCATGTACTTCAGCTCCACAGGCAACCCCT
>CAZYQV010000326.1:0-2631 GCA_964649775.1 uncultured Rikenellaceae bacterium | reverse complement strand
CACCCGGCCAAAGACCTGCGATACCGTTTCCAGTGGACTTTCCCCCTGCTGATATCACCGCACGACCACAATACGGTGTATGTGGGCAGCCAGTACCTGCTGCGCACCACTGATGGGGGGAAACAGCTGGGAGGAGATAAGCCCCGACCTCACGCTGAACGACAAAACCAAACAGGGTTTTTCCGGCGGGCTGACCGGAGATAACATCAACGTGGAATACGCCGATGTGATCTATGCCATCGACGAGTCACCCCTGCAGAAAGGTGTTTTGTGGGTGGGTACAAACGACGGTCTTGTGCAGGTGAGCCGTGACAATGGAGAGACATGGACCAACGTGACGAAAAACATCCCCGGCCTGCCCAAATACGGTGTGGTACGCAACATCGATGCCTCGAAATGGGATGCGGGGAAAGCCTATGTCACCATCGACCTGCACCAGGAGGGTGACTTTGCACCCTATGTCTATAAAACTGAGAACTTCGGCAAGTCGTGGAAGAAGATCACGGAAGGTATCGGCGACGGTAATCTGAACTATGCGAGGAATATCCGGGAAGATCCGGTACGCAAGGGCCTGCTTTACCTGGGCACGGAGAATGCGCTCTACGTATCTTTCGACGACGGGGAGCACTGGCAGTCGCTGATGACCAACCTGCCGCATACACCCATGTACTGGATCGATGTACAGGGACATTTCAACGATCTGGTGGTAGGTACTTACGGCCGCGGTGTATGGATCCTGGACGATATCTCACCATTGCAGCAGCTCACCGGTGATGTCACCTCAGCGGATGCCGCTTTATTCCAGCCGCGGCAGGTCTATCGTTTCCGGCCGGTCTCGTCGACGATGCAGCTCTACCCCGAGCCCTCGTCGGGGCAGAACCCGCCCAATGGCGCGCCGGTCAATTTCTGGCTAAAAGAAAAGAATGACACTGTCAGCGTGGAGATAAAGAATGATGCAGGCGAGGTGGTCAGGACCCTGAAGGTGAAAGGGCAGCCGGGCATCAACAGGGTGTGGTGGGATCTGCGGGGCGAGCCGGGGCACAAGATCGTTTTCCGCACTGAGCCGCTCTACGCCGGCTGGTATCCGCTGTCGAAAGAGCGTACCCGCCCGCCCATAACAATGCCCTTCTCCCTCCTGCTTCCCCCCGGCACCTACACCCTTGACCTGAAGGCCGGTGATAAGACCTTTACGAAAGAGCTGACCGTGATCAAAGACCCTCACTCCGGGGGGACCCTTGAGGACATTGCAAAACAAAATGCTCTGATGGAAGAGCTCTGGCAGGAGATGAACAGTGTGGTGGATGATATCAACAGGATAGAACGTATCCGGCGGCAACTGCTCGACCTGAAGGTGATCCTGAAGACGCAGAAAGACAAAGAGGAGCTCCTGCCGGCTATCGACAGCATCCACCGGCGTTTCGTCGACCTGGAGGGACGGATGACCCAGCTGAAGATCACCGGTAAAGGACAGGACGGCCTCCGCTACCCTGCCATGCTGGTAGAACGTATTGCTTATCTGGCCTCGGCGGTGGAGGTCTCCGACTTCCCGCCTACGAAGTCGGACTATGCCGTCCACGAGATATTGAAAAAAGATATGGTTTCCTGTAAGGAAGCGCTGGACCGCCTGCTGGAGGGGCCGTTCGCTTCTTTTCTGAAAGAACTGGAAGAAAAGGGTGTTCAGCCCATTGTGAGTGAATAGTCCGAGCTGTCGCTGAACCGTATCAATATTGTATGCAACTGCCCGGCAGCAGACCTCCCGGCTGCCGGGTTTTTTATATATTTTTGCCGTGTCATGGGAGACAAGATCATAAAGACGGTTTTAGGGATCTCTCTGTTGTTGTGGCCGGCGGCAGCGGTGGCGCAGCCCGACACGCTGCACCTGGAGGCGGTGACGGTGACCACCGCGCTGCGCCAGGGGGAGCTGCCGCAGGCTGCCCGCATGGTGACGCTCCTGCCGGATACGCTCCTGCAGGCGATGCCTGTGACCTCGCTGCAGGAGGCGCTCCTGGCGGTGCCGGGCGCAGACATCCGGCAGCGCGGCCCGCAGGGCGTGCAGGCCGACCTCTCCATCCGTGGCGGCACCTTCGACCAGGTGCTGGTGATGGTCGACGGCATCCCGGTGAGCGATCCCCAGAGCGGTCATCACAACCTGAACATCCCCGTGCCCCTCACTTCGATCGCTGCCGTGGAGGTACTGAAAGGCGGCGCCTCGGCCCTCCTGGGCCCCGACGCTTTCTCCGGCGCCGTCAACATCGTCACACGCCTGCCGGAGAGAAACCTCTTCGAGACAGACATCAGCTACGGCCAGCATGGCTATTACAATGCCGGCTTCTCGGGCGGGATACGAAAGGGGCGTTTCAGCGGGATGGCGGATATCCATCACAGCGCCTCGGCCGGCTACCGGGACAATACCGACTTTGCCATCACAAAGACCTTCCTCAGGGCCCGTTACGGCAACGAACATACTTACCTCGACCTGCTGGGGGGATGGCTGCAGAAAGGCTTCGGCGCCAACGGCTTCTACTCGCCTGCCTTCCCGCAGCAGTATGAGGAGTTTAGCGCCGGACTGGGAGCCCTGCGTTTCACTGCCGGCAGGAAGGTGCAATACCGGCAGTCTGTCTACTGGCGCCG
>CAZYQV010000325.1:0-3139 GCA_964649775.1 uncultured Rikenellaceae bacterium | reverse complement strand
ATCGAAAAAAAGATCGTCGAGAAGCTGGAGCCCCTGGCAGATGTAGGACTGGGGTATATCCACCTGGGACAGCCCTCCAGCACACTCAGCGGCGGTGAGAGCCAGCGTGTCAAGCTGGCCTCTTTCCTGAAAAAGGAGAACAGCCGTTATCACACCCTCTTCATCTTCGACGAGCCCACCACAGGTCTCCATTTTCATGACATACGCAAACTGCTGGCTGCTTTTGACGCACTCATAGAGAAAGGCAACAGCATCATCCTGGTGGAACATAACCCCGAGGTGATCAAGGCGGCCGACTGGATCATCGACCTGGGACCCGAAGGGGGGGACAAAGGAGGAGAGATCATCTTCGAGGGCACCCCCGAAGAACTGGCCCGCAATAAAAGATCTTATACAGCCGCATATATCCGGGAAAAACTGATCTGACAACGGTACAAATAAAAAGCCTGCACGTTCATGCAGGCTTTTTTTTGTCCGTATGTCTGAATTTTCCTTGTCTGAGGGAGCTATTTCACCCTGAAGCCAAACATAATGGCCACACACCCGCTCTCGGGGTCTTTCGACTTATCTCCGCGTGCAGGTACTTTTACAACGATCTTCAGCTGCTGGCTCGCCTGGAGCTTGAAATCCCAGGTCTTTGCAAAATCGTGATCTTTATTGGTATAAAGTACGTTCTGGGCGGCATCCATCACTGAAAACTCGATCTCGGGAAGGTTGTCAGAGCCACAAACGGAGATCCGGTAGTCCTGACCGGAGTAAAAGGTCTTATACAACTCCGCCTCTTCCCCCTCGGTAAGTACCGCAGCATGATAGTTCCCGTCGTGCGTATAAGGTACCAGCTCAAGCTTACAAACGTTCTTGGCAAAACCCTTACACTGCGCCTGACTGTTCTGTGTACCGATTACAAAAAATGCCGATATGAATAACAACAGGGTAAGAACTCTTTTCATAGGAATAAATTTTATGAAATATAATTACTTCTGATAACTTTTACTTTCTCTTTCAGCTCATTGAACACCTCGGGGGTGATCTTATAAGTGGAGGATGATTCGATGGTCGTCACGTTCTTGTCATCCGTCGTCGTGGTCACTTTCTCACTGGCCGTCATGGGTATTTTGTCGTAGATAGCCTTCAGGGCCTCCACATCCTTGATGATGGCCTGCACATCCGCATTGTCCTTATTATTGTTTAGCAGACGCTGGATGATGTTCAGGGAGAGTTTCTGGTCGACAATCCTCTGCACCAGCTTATTGGTAGCCAGGTTGGCCGTATCGGGCACCATCTGGGTGGCCAGGTAAAGTCCCTCGATCCATCCGCCCACAAGTACAATAGCTGCAATGGCCGTACGGTCGTTCTCTTCGAGATAGGAGCTGGAGTTCATGAACGTTTCGGAGATGATGTCCATGATCACATCCCTGTTGTTGATATTCTCTTCGAGACGGTCAATGCTCTCCTGACTGATCGCATCCAGGATCCCCAGACCATCAGCCATCTTTTTGGCCGCATTCATATAATCGATGGATGCCTGCGTCTGGTCATACAGACTGGCAAAGCTCAGATCACAGGTGTAGATACCCAGGTTGAGGGCCATGCTTTTATTGGTCGAGTATTTCGTGGCATTGTCAACCGGATTCAACAACTCTTCATCATAACCGGCACCGGCCGACTTGACCAGCATAGCCGTCTCGAGCGGTGAGGGAAGAGAATAGAAAACCTCCTTGGCTTCGTTGATGTTCTTGAACATCTCCTCATCCAGCTGGGACACATCCACATCAACGGTCTCTTCCTGCGCTTCCTTTTTGTTTTCTCCCGATTTACAACTGAACATAAACACGGTAAATGCGGCCAATAAAAATAGATGGAAAGAACCTCTTTTAACCATTTGTAATTTCATAAACCAGTAATTTATTCAACATTGACAATGAAACAATACCAAAGTAAAAATAATACTTTTTTTTAAATCCCAACAATTTTTTTGGGACCATTTCTGGACATATAGCCCAATCTGTTGATTATCTGCATAGTATACCTGAATAACCCTTCGCCTGCAAAAGTCTTCGAACAGGCTGTCCTGCCTGACATTCCGTGATTTTCCCGGATTCCTGCGACTTTCGGTCTATTTTACGGTTGCTGCATCATTTTGTTTCTCCTGCCGCAAGGAAAATACTATTTTTGCATCAATTAATGCAGATCATGGACCGGAAGAGCAACACAGAGAAAAAGAACCGTGAGGTTATCGGAAAGCTTTTTTCAGCAAGCGACCAGGAGGTATTATCCGTCATACGTGAGATACGGAGCAGCGGCAATGCGGGTCTCATCCCCGCCCTCATCAGTCTTTACGACTCCACTCCTTCACAGGCTGTCACCCTGGCCATCGTTTCACTGGTGCGTGACCTGAAAAGCCAGCCGGCGGTGCCGCATCTCTGCTCTGCCCTGGAGGAGATCACCGACACGGCAAAAAAGAGAGAACTAGTGGCTGCCTGCTGGCAGTCGGGACTCGACTTCTCCGCCCATCTCGACACCTTTCTGCGCATCTTCATCCGGGGAGATTACATGACCGCCCTGGAGGCTTTCACCGTCATCGAGAACTCCCTGCCTTATCTGCACGATACAGTCCTTCTGCAAAAACATATCTCCTGGCTGCAGGAACACCTCCCGCGCGAAGAAGATGAAAAAAGGGCCCTCTCCAGGGCCCTCCTGTCTCTTATGGAAGAAAACCTGAGGCCTGCCGGTCAGCCGTGATCGGAAAAATACTTCATGAACTGTGACCGCTCGTACATCACGGGGTCTTTGAGGCTGTGATAGTTCAGTTTTCCCCTGAAATCATCAATACGTCCGAAACCTTTGGCATCCATCCAGGCTCCCACCTCACGGTTGATCTCGGAGATATAGGACACCCCGCGTTCATAGAGGACGGAGCACACCTGTGCCACGTCGGCGCCGGCGAGCAGCAGCTTGATGACGGCGGCAGCATCATGCACACCTGTGGAGGCAGCGATGCTGAGGCCGTCGTACTGCCCCGACAGAAGCCCTACCCAACGCAGGGTCTGGCGTATCTCATCAGGCGTACTGAAAACCGGAGCAGCTTTCAGCTCCATGCGGTCCACGTCGATGTCCGGCTCATAAAAACGGTTGAACA
>CAZYQV010000324.1:0-6655 GCA_964649775.1 uncultured Rikenellaceae bacterium | reverse complement strand
GACACGCGTCTCAACGAGTGGGACAACTGCTCGGGGTACCACTACTCCAACCCCACCATCATGGGCTTCACCCACACCCACTACAGCGGCACGGGTGGTGGCGGCGGCTCCGACATCCTCTTCATGCCCGACACGGGCAGGGTCAAGTGGGAGGCAGGTGCCGAAGACGCTCCTGCCGCCGGCTACCGTTCCGCTTTCTCCCACGACCACGAGACGGCCGCGCCGGGCTACTACCGGGTGCTGCTCGACGACAACCATATCACCGCCGGGCTCACCGCCACGCAGCGCTGCGCCTTCCACCGCTACACCTTCCCCGCCGGCAGCGACGCCTGGGTGATCCTCGACCTGGTGCACGGCAACGAAGACCATCCCGACAGCCTCTTTCTGGCCTACGACAAGGAGAAAAACGAGCTCACCGGCTACCGCGCCGCCTCGGGCGGCCTCGACGGTCCCAAGACCTGGTTCTTCGTCGCCCGTCTCAGCAAACCGGTCAGCCGCTTTGAGAAAAAAGAAGGAAAGATGCCTGACAGCCTCTGTACATCCCTCAAAGCCATCATACATTTTGATGTCAGCGACGGCGAGCCGCTGCTGATCAAGGTCGGCCTCTCGACCATCAGCATCGACGGGGCCCGTAAAAACCTTGACCGCGAGATCGGCGGCTGGGACTTCGACGCCGTCCGCAACAGAGCACGCGAGGCATGGAACAAAGAGCTGGGCAAGATCACCATCGAAGGGGCTACGGAGAAACAGAAACGCATTTTTTACTCTGCCATGTACCACGCCTTCATCCATCCCAGCATCAACATGGATGTGGACGGACAGTTCCGCAGCACCAACGGAAAAACATATACTGCCAACAGGTTCATCAATTATACCAACTTCTCCCTCTGGGACACCTGGAGGGCCCTCCATCCCCTGCAGACGATCATCAACCGCCACCGCACGATCGATTTCATCCGTACCTTCCTGGAGAGGTACAAAGATGCAGGGAACATGCCTATCATGGAGTTCTCCGGCAACGAGCGCTATGCCATGATCGGCTATCACTCGCTGCCGGTGGTGGCCGACGCCTGGGCCAAGGGGATAAGGAGCTACGACAAGGCGACAGCCCTGCAGGCGATGATCCGTCTGGCCGACAGCCACCGTCCCGGCAAGCGGGAGTACCTCTCCTACGGCTTCATCCCCTACGACCTGGCCGCCCAGTCGGTCTCCCGCACGCTGGAGTATGCTTACGACGACTGGTGTGTCACGCGTCTCGCCGAAGATACCGACCCGCAGGCTTTCAACCTCTTCAGCCAGCGCGGACAGTTCTACCGCAACCTCTTCAAAGAAGATGTGAAGTTCATGGTGCCTAAGAGCAGCGACTACACCTGGCTGGAGGACTTCAACCCCGGCGAGAGCTCCTCCAACTACACCGAGGCCAACGCCTGGCAGTACACACCCAGCGTCTTCCAGGACATCTACGGTCTCATCGGTATGATGGGCGGCGACGAGGCCTTCACCGGCTGGCTCGACCGCCTCTTCACCACCCCTGTGGACACCACCGTCATGACGGTCATCGACGCCTCGGGACAGATAGGCCAGTATGCCCACGGCAACGAGCCCAGTCATCACATCGCTTACCTCTATAATTACTGCGGCGCCCCGTGGAAAACGCAACAACGCATACGGCAGATCCTCACGGAGCTGTACGACGACACCCCCGCCGGCATCAGCGGCAACGACGACGCCGGCCAGATGTCGGCATGGTATGTACTCAGCAGCATGGGCCTCTACGCCGTCACCCCCGGTACGGACTACTTCGTCATCGGCAGCCCTCTCTTCGACAAGGCCACCCTCCGTCTGGAGAACGGCAGGACCTTCGTCATCCGCGCCAGAAACAATGCCCCCGACCATCCTTACATCCAAAAAGCAACCCTCAACGGCGAACCCTATACGAAGACGTGGATCCCTTACGACGTCATCCTCACCGGCGGCGAGCTGGTCTTCACCATGGGCAAGGAGCCCAACATGTCGTGGGGCAGCGCCCCGGCCGACCGGCCTCCCCTGCCCCGTTACGTGTCGCCCCCCCTGCCGGTGATCAGCTTCGACGAGCGTATCTTCCTCCGCAGCACAAGGGTGACCCTCTCCTGCCCCGCCAAGGGGGCGGTCATCCGTTACACCCTCGACGGCTCCCCGCCCGATGAACAGGCCCCGCAATATAAATCTCCCATCACCATCGACCACACCCTCACCCTGCGGGCCCGCTGTTATGTGGAGGGAATGCCGCCCGGCTATGCCGTATCACAGACCTTCCGCAAAGCAGACCTCACCGCCGCCGCCACGGTGCAGCATCCCCGGCCGGGACTACTGTACCGCTACCACGAAGGCACCATTGAGACCACCCGCCAGATCAACAAATACCCGGTGAAGAACCACGGCATCATCGCCACCATCAACGTCGACTCCATCAAAGACCAGCGGCCCTTCAGCCAGGAGTTCGCCGGATACCTCTATGCCCCCGTCACCGGCCTGTACAAGTTCTACCTCGAGTCGAACGACGGCGCCGTACTCTACATTGACGGAGAGAAGATCATCGACAACGACGGCGGCCATCCCGCCCAGGCCCTGCTGGCCGGCAAAGGACTGAAAAAAGGATACCACCCCGTACGGGTCGACTACTTCCAGCTGGGCCGCGCCAAGAAGCTGGTGGTGAAATGGCAGATACCCGGCAGCAACAGGCTGAAAGAGATACCCGCAGAAAGATTGTTCCATTAACGACCGGGGAGACAGGAAAGATAATGATAGAATGAGTAAATGAGTAAATGATAGAAACTAACCGGTAACTTGCAACAAGAATGAACTTCTGTTTGTATTCCGGCAGATTACAACTTTAGGCACTTATAACTTTTAGCTTATAACTTTTAACTTATAACTTTTAACTTATAACTTTTCAAACATGAAACTTTTATCCGCAACGTTTTTCTTCACCCTTACCCTCCTCGCCCTCGCGGGCATCCCCGACGAGCCGTTCTGGCAGGAGTACCATGTGCCCTATCCTTTGCCTGTCAAGGATGCCAATGATGTCAGGAGCATCGCCGTGGACAGCAGCGACCGCGTGTGGGCCGGCACGAAAGCAGGTCTCTTCTTCCTGGATGCAGCTACAGGAAAATGGCAGGCAGCCCTCTCTCCGCAGCAGCAGGGACCGGTCTTCGACCTGTATATCGACAAGGAGGACATCCTCTGGGCAGCCGCCTGGAACGGTCTCTACCGCATCGCCGGCACAAAAAGCGAGAAAGTTGCCGGCGTAGAGGGCCCGGTGAGCGTCGTCGGCAGCGACGGCACCACGCTCATCACCATGGGACCGGCAGGTCTGTGGAAGCTGAAAGAGGGGAAATGGCATGAAGAAGAAATGCCTTTCTCGCGCGAAGACCGCTGTCTTCTTACGGATCTCAAGAACGGCTACTACCTGGCCACGTGTCGCGGCGTATGGCATGTGCGGCCGGAAGGCACGAAGCACTACTGGATGCCCGCACAGCTCATCAGCGATAACATACGGGGTATGGACTACAGTCCCGAGAAAACCCTCTGGATAGGGGGGCTGGGCGGCATCACCGTCTACACCGCCCGCAAAGACCAGAAGCTGTCGGTCCTCACGCCGGCGGAAGGGCTCACCGACATACGGGTGACCTGCGTGATAAGAGCTCCTGCCGGCGCCATGTGGATAGGCACCGAACAGGGGGTGGTGCGTTTCCGCGGCATGAAGCACTCGCTGCGTCACGGCCGTCGCTGGCTCCTCGACGACCGTGTGCGCGACATCGCCTTCGACAGCCGCGGCGACGCCTGGGTGGCCACCGCCGGCGGCGTGAGCGCCCTGAAGAAGAAAAAGATCACCCTCGAACAGAAAGCCGCCCGTTTCGAAGACCTTCTCCTGCGGCGTCATGTGCGTAAGCCGTGGCTCGTAGAGAAATGCCGTCTGCGCACGCCCGGCGACACCACCACCTGGGAGCCCATGGACGATGACAACGACGGACAGTACACCTCCATGTACCTGGCCATGGAGAGCTACCGCTATGCCGTGAGCCACGACACACAGGCGCGGGAGAACGCCGTCAAAGCCTTCCACGCCCTGAAGTTCCTGCAGACCGTCACCGGCACCGACGGCTTCGTGGCCCGCACCGTCATCCCCGTCACCTGGAAACACATGGCCGACCCCAACGAGACCATCAGCGACAGGCAGTATGCCGACAGACTGGTGAGGAACCCCCGCGACAAAAGGGTGGAGAAACACTGGCACCGCTCGGCCGACGGCAAGTGGCTCTGGAAAGGGGATACCAGCAGCGACGAGATCACCGGTCACATGTACGGGTATACCATCTTCTGGGAGACCATCGCCAAAAACGACCCGCAGCTGAACAAGGAGGTGAGCAACCATATCACAAAGATCATGGATTATATCATCGACGGAGGATATGTGCTGAAAGACCTCGACGGCACCCACACCAAGTGGGGCGTGTGGGCACCCGAATACCTCAACGGCGACCCCGAATGGGCCACCGAACGGGGCATCAACTCGCTGGAGATCCTCTCTTACCTCAGGCTGGCGTATGAGGTGAGCGGAAAAGAAAAATACCGGAAAGAATATGAACGTCTTATACGTGATCATCACTACGCCCAGAACGCCCTGCAGGCCAAGACCGTCATGCCGGGGTGGCGCACCTTCATCGACGACGAGCTGGTGGCCCTGGCCTACCCGGCCCTGATGCTCTATGAAAATGATGAAGAGCTGAAGGCCCTGTATAAAAAGAGTATGGACAACTGGTATGCTGCCTGTAAGAACGACGACAGTCCTTTTTACTATTATACTTACAACGCTTTCCGGGGTAAGGAGGTGAGGCTGGAGCGGTCGGTACAGTTCCTGCGTGACAACCCCCTCGACCTGATACGCTGGACCGTCGACAACAGCCGCAGGGAAGACCTGACCCTCACCCACAAGCCCATCCTCGAAGATACAGAGATCAGCCGCCTGGTGCCTCCCGGCGAGCGGGGCATCATGAGGTGGGACAAGAACCCCTGGAAAGCCGTGCAGGGCGACGGCGGCCGCACCGAGGCCAGCCCTACCTTCTGGCTCCTCCCCTACTGGATGGGAAGATATTACGGCTATATCCAATAATGTCGTTTTTTAACAATATCCTATGAAAAGATACGTATTCGTCTCATTGCTCATTGCTCATCTCTCCCTGCTCTCCTTCTCAACAATACCGGCACAGGGGCAGGAGATCCCTGACCTGGGCAGCCGTCTGGAGCTGTTCGTCGACTCTTTCCTTATAGACCGTATGGAAGGCACCACGCTGATGCTGCATCATCCCGTCGACGAGGGGAAGGTAATGCCCTTCGACAAACCCTGGGAGGGGGCTTTCTCCGCCTATGTCACGGTGATAAAAGACGGCGATCTCTACCGTGCTTACTACCGCGGCATGCCCGAAGGCCACAAAGACGGCAGCCGCCTGGAGACCACCTGCTACGCCGAGTCGCACGACGGCATACACTGGCAGAAGCCCGACCTGGGCCTCTTTGAGGTGTACGGCACACGTCACAACAACGTCATCCTGGCCCATGCCGCCCCCGTGACGCATAACTTCGCCCCTTTCGCTGACACCCGCCCCGGCGTGCCGGCGGCTGAGCGCTACAAAGCACTGGGCGGCATCGCAGAGAGCGGCCTCATCGCCTGGTGCTCGCCCGACGGTATCCACTGGAAGAAGATGCAGGAAGCGCCGGTGCTCACGAAAGAAAGCCTGGTGTCGGGCCACAACAACCCTTTCGACTCGCAGAACGTGGCTTTCTGGTCGGAGCACGAACAGAAATACCTCTGTTATTTCCGCACATGGGTGCACGAGGACGGCACCAACTACCGCACCGTCAGCCGGGCCGTCTCCGACGACTTCATCCACTGGGGCCATATCGAGGCCATGGACTTCGGCAACACGCCGCGTGAGCAGCTCTACACCAACCAGACCTCCCCCTACTTCCGCGCACCCCATATCTATATCTCCGTGGCAGCCCGTTTCATGCCGCACCGTCAGGTGCTCACCGAAGCACAGGCCCGGGCGCTGCAGGTAGACCCCCGTTATTTCAAGGACTGTTCCGACGCTGTGTTGCTGTCGTCGCGCGGCGGCAACCGCTATTACCGCACCTTCCTGGAGGGCTTCGTCCGTCCCGGCATCGGCCTCGACAACTGGGTCTCCCGCTCCAACTACCCCGCCCGCAACGTCGTGCAGACAGGACCGGCGGAGATGTCGCTCTACCTCAACCAGGACTATGCCCAGCCGACAGCCCACCTGCACCGCTACTCCCTGCGTCTCGACGGCTTCGTCTCGGTGAACGCTCCCTACCACGGCGGGGAGATGATCACCAAACCTTTCCGCTTCGCCGGCGACACCCTCTTCATCAACTTCTCCACCTCGGCAGCAGGATATGTGATGGTGGAGATACAGGATGCCGACGGCCATCCTTATCCCGGCTACTCTGCCGCCGCCGCCCGCGAGATCATCGGCAACGAGATCGCCAAAGCCGTGCGATGGGCCCAGGGCGCCTCGGTGGCCTCCCTGCAGGGCAAGACCGTCCGCCTCCGGTTCATCATGAAAGATGCCGACCTTTACAGCATCCGCTTCAAATA
>CAZYQV010000323.1:0-2956 GCA_964649775.1 uncultured Rikenellaceae bacterium | reverse complement strand
CCGCACAGTGATCATCTCTTTGCTGTCCAGCTTATCCACCCGGTAATCCCCGTTCAGTTTCGGGTTCATCTCTGAGGTGAAGGTGAGGATGTGATCTTTCTTGTTATAGGACCAGGTGCCCATCTCCATCTCCAGAAAGATCAGTTTTCCTGCAGGAGTCAGATCCAGGATAAGCCAGGGTTCCTGGGTTCCGTCAGGGGTTTCGATACGTGTCAGCAGCCAGGGACTGGCAACCTTTTCCTTTTTTTGCGAAAACAGTGGGAGGGCCGCTACCAGGAGCAACAGGAACAGGGAAAAATTCTTTTTCATATCTCTCAGAAAAAATGAGCCCCAAAAATAAAAGATTATTTCTTTCTGAAAACAAATTTCTGCGAAAGGTTTACCGGATATCGACTGATAAGGTATCTCCCCGATGGAGCTCTTTCTTTCTGATCTTCGCAGCGCCTGTTCCGGTCAGGATGATCTTTTTTATTCTTATTTTGCCATATTCCGCAGTCAGCGTGACATTGTATTTTTTTTCTTCCTTCCGGATGGTCACTGTCCCCCAGGCATATCCGTTCGACCAGAAAAAGGTTCCTTCGTGGGGTGCGAATTCAATGCTCTCCTCAACGGCGGAGTAGTGGAACCCGGTGAGAGCGGGTATGGCGGCCCAGCTGGCCATGGCACGGGCATAATGATGTCCGCATTCCGCCTCGTCAAAAGGACTGCGTTTTCTGCCGTCATATCTGTCGCGTATGTTCCGGATGCATTTCACTCCTTCGGAGGTCATTCCTTCGTAGATCATCCCTGTAGCCGCCGTATATTCAAAGCCGGTCATCGTTTCGTTGAAGTAGGGAAAAGGTACTTTCGGGCGTCCTTTGGGCCAGCTGGCCATCAGCAATCCCTTTTCATCTCCCAGCACATACGACCGCATGTTATTGAAATGGTCTTCAAAAGAGCTGAGATAATTATACTTCATGATACTTTGAAGTGTGGTTTTCTTATTCTCTTTGTTGCCGAGGTAGCCGAGGTTGCAGATGTGGGCCATATACTGTCCCACCAGCTGGTCTACCAGGCATCCTTTTGCCAGCTGAAAAGGCGGCATATCGGGAGAGGTATCGTCTGTGATCACTTCTTTTGTTTTGGGGTCCAGCACCTGTTGTTCGTAATACTCCCCGTTGAACAGGTTCTCCTCGGTCCATTTTGCGCCGGCATTGTAAATTGCCGAGCATTTTTCCGCAAATTTCTTATCATCCATGGCCAGTGCCATTTTCCCGATGGCTTTGAGAGCACCTAAATACCAGAACTGCATCTGGGGGTTGGGGCCGGAATAGCTGACGTCCATGGTGTTGTGCTGGAGGCCTTCCATCACGCCGTCGGCGTCGGCATCCCAGCTGCCTTCCCGCCAGGTGTACTCCATGGCGCTTTTTACTTTTGGCCACAGTCTTTTGAGAAAGTCTCCGTCGCCCGACAGTTGCCAGTCGCGGTACATCTTCATGATCGTTCCCATCTGGCCGTCGGCTGCGACACCGTTGTTTTCTGCGGCGATGACCAGCGGCAACGCCGCCCGGAACGACATAGCACCATTGTGGCGGGTGGCATAACCAAATTCCACATCCCGCATCGTTTTTGCCAGGGCCCCAAACAGAAAAGGGGTTGCCTGCTCGTAGTTCCACACATGGGTGCAGGAGCCCGCACATGAGCCATAAGTGTCCATACAGCCTTCCCACCCCATCAGATGACCGGAGGGTATGCGGAAGACGGTCTGCGAGCGCAGCGTACTTACATTGAAAAGAGCCGCTTCTTTCACCGTCTCCGGCAGGTCGGAGCGTAAGAAAGTCTTGACGAAATGAAGGGTCTCTTTCTCCAGTGCGGACAATTGCGGGAAGGTCTTCGTGATCACCTCCAGTGCATCCTGATACTGTGTGGTGTAATAGTTGCCGATGATCTCTTTCGACCAGGCTTTCCTGTTGGGGAAATGCCAGGTAAGGAAGAACTCAAAGGTACGGGTGCTGTGGGCAGGTACGACCTGCGTATTTGCGAGGGAGGCCATCGGATCGGGATCGGCAGAGCTCTCTTTCTCCGTGAGCAGGCCGTCGTCACTGAAATCGTCCCAGAAGTCAAGGATGGCATTCTCCCACACATTGGGGACGGAAGAGGTACGGTAGGTGACTTTCCCGGAATGGGTGGTCAGCGCCATGGTCCCCCATGCCTCATCTGTGGAGTCGACTCCTTCGGACCAGAAATAGATCCCTTTCAGGTCTCCTTTCTCAAAGTATCTGTTTTTGTTGTTCTTTGCCCCGTCATAGATACGGTCACCTTTCCAGTCGATATGATATCTGCTGCCATCCCTGCCGATAAAATTACGGATCGAACCGCACACCGAGACAGTCAGAGGGGCGTTTGTAGTGTTCTCCACCTCATATCGCAACACTGCGATCGGTATGCCGCTGTTGTCCGCATCCCCCGGGATCAGGGGGTTGAAGGCTTTGATACGGATCCTTACGGGCAGCTCTTCATCCCGGAGACGGACCATGCCGAAAGGATAAGCCGTCTCGAAAGAAGCATGCCGGAAACGGGGGATGCCGTGATGATCTGCCGGCCGGCCCTCCATGTGTTCATATTCGTAGTAATACAAAGGTCCGAAAAGCCCTTTGGTATACTTCCCTCCTCCTGAGGTTTCTATATGTATCGCAAAAAAAGGGGCATCATTGCCGTGCAGGATCGTGCTGTATCCCTTGCCGGGACGGTTCATGATCTCCCAGTCGACGAGACTGCCCCGTCCGCTCAGAGAGACCGTGCCTGTGCCGATGCCTCCCAGCGGCAAAGCTATTTTTTGGATATGGTCCTGATCATACTTTTTCAGCACAGGCCATTCTTCCTGGGCACTTACCAGATAGGAAAGGAAAAAAAATATAAAGACAGCAAAGATCTGATGTTTCATTTTAACTAAAATATGATCTTCGGTTAGATCGGG
>CAZYQV010000322.1:0-5408 GCA_964649775.1 uncultured Rikenellaceae bacterium | reverse complement strand
ATGAAGGGCTGGACCCTTTCTTCTTCGGCTTTCCCGATACGGAGGCACTGCACCGTATGGAACGCATGTTCCGTGAGTTCATGGATCCTTTCGGAGAATGGCCCGGCGAGGAGTTCTTCCGCCATTTTGACCTGCCCGATCCCCACGGGTTTTTCCGCGGTGATACCCTGCTCCCTCCCGTTCCTCCGGGAAAGAAAGAACCCGCTTCCCATAAGAAGAAAGGAACGGTGATCATCCTCTGAACAAAAACTCGCAACTCAAAACTCAAAACTTTTAAATACATGGATATTAAGGTTGAGAACATCACAAAGAGTTACGGTCCGCAGAAAGCGGTCGACAGGATCAGTTTCCATGTGAAGACGGGAGAGATCCTGGGTTTTCTCGGCCCCAACGGTGCAGGGAAGACCACCACGATGAAGATGCTCACCAACTATCTCCTGCCCGAAGAAGGGAACATCTACATCGGGGGAAGATCATTGCTCGAGGAGGCCGATGAGCTGAAAAAACATATCGGTTACCTCCCCGAGAACAATCCTCTCTACCAGGACATGCCGGTGATCGACTACCTGCAGTTCTGTGCCGAGATACAGGAGATACCGCGGGAGAAGATAGAGGATCGTATCCGCGAGATGGTGCGCGTATGTGGTCTGAACCAGGAGAAACACAAGAAGATAGGAGAGCTCTCCAAAGGATACCGTCAGCGTGTGGGACTGGCCCAGGCGATGATCCACGACCCGGAGATCCTTATCCTCGACGAGCCCACCACCGGTCTCGACCCCAACCAGATCATCGAGATACGTAAGCTCATCCGCGAGCTGGGCCGTGAAAAAACGGTGATCCTTTCCACCCACATCATGCAGGAGGTGGAGGCCACCTGCGACCGCATACTGATCATCAACAAAGGCCAGATCGTCGCCGACGGCACTGCCGAGAGCCTCTCCAAGCAGGTACAGGGCCAGGAGCTGCTGCATGTGAAGATCGAGGACGGCGACCCTAACGAGATATACAAAGCCCTGCAACAGCTGCCGGCGGTGGCCCTGGTCGACTTCATGGACCGTAAGCAGAACAGGTTCGAGATACAGAGCAAACCAGAGATGAGCTCACGCAGGGAGATCTTCCGCCTGTGCATGGAGAAAGGGTGGGTGATGACCGAGATGATCCCCGTGGAGACCAAGCTGGAAGATATCTTCCGCGAACTGACCATGAATTGATAACCGAAAAAGAAAAAGCGTATGAAAACGATATGGATAATCACTAAAAGGGAACTCAACGCTTTCTTCGATTCCCTGATGGCCTACATCATGCTGCTGCTGTTCCTCTCCTTCAGCGGTCTCTTCACCTGGCTGATAGGGTCGGATATCTTCCTCGTGGGACAGGCCAGCCTGCGTACCTTCTTCAGCGTGGCCTACTGGACCCTTTTCTTCTTCATCCCGGCCCTTACCATGCGCATGATCGCCGAAGAGAACAACTCCGGTACCATCGAGCTGCTGCTCACCAAGCCGGTGACCGACCGTCAGCTGGTGCTGGGCAAGTTCACCTCGGCCCTTCTGCTGGTGATCATCTCGCTGGCCTTCACTTTTCCTTATGTGATCACCGTGGCCAGCATAGGCAACCTCGACCAGGGGGCGGTGCTGGGTGGATACCTGGGGCTGGTGCTGCTCAGCGCCGTATACATCAGCATAGGCATATACGCCAGCAGCATCACCAACAACCAGATCGTGGCCTTCCTGACGGCGTTGTTCATCGGCATCTTCTTCCAGATCATCTTCGACATGCTCGCCGGCACCTTCAGCGGCCTGCCGGGAGAGCTCTTCCACTTCCTCAGCCTCACCACACACTATGAGAGCATGTCACGCGGCGTCATCGACACGAAGGATGTGATCTACTTTCTTTCGATCATCCTGCTGGCGCTGAAGATGGCCGAGAACGCCCTGGCCAAACGCAATCTATAACCCGGAAAAGTATCAGCCATGAACAAGAAAAACATATATGTCAACATACTGCTGATCGCCGCCATCCTGGTGGTGGTCAACCTGATCTCCGTGAAGATGTTCTTCCGCCTCGACCTGACGGAAGACCATGCCTACACCCTGAGCAAGGCGACCAAAGATATCCTGAAGGGCCTGAAAGAACCCGTGACGGTGAAGGCTTATTTCTCCAAAGATCTTCCCCCCGCCATCGCCGGGACACGCAATGAGTTCAGGGACATGCTCATCGAATACTCCAACCGTTCGAAAGGGATGCTGGTATATGAGTTCATCAACCCCAACGAGGATCCGGAAAAAGAGCAGGAGGCCCTGAAAGACGGCATACAGCCTGTGATGATCAACGTGCGGGAGAAAGACCAGATGAAACAGCAGAAAGCTTATCTGGGGGCCGTCATCACCATGGGCGACCGCAAGGAGGTGATCCCCTTCATACAGCCGGGCGGCCCCATCGAGTATACACTCTCGTCGGCCATCAAGAAGCTCTCGGTGACCGACAAGCCTAAGGTGGGTATCCTCGAGGGCTACGGCTGTGCCGGTATGGGTGAGCTGGGGCAGGTACGCCAAGGCCTCGACGTGCTGTATGATGTGCAGCCCCTGCGTCTTACCGACAGTACCTCCATCCCCGCAGACATACGTACCATTGCCATCGTCAGGCCCCGTGACAGCCTGCCGCAGTTTGTTTTCCGTCAGCTGGATGACTTCCTCAAACGCGGGGGGAACCTCTTCGTGGCCATCAACCGCGTGAAAGGAGACCTGCAGCGGGCCTACGGCTCGGTGCTCAACACAGGCCTCGAGTCGTGGCTCCTGGGCAAAGGCATCAGCGTGGCACCCGACTTCGTGGTGGATGTGAAATGCGGAGCGGTGACCGTCCAGCAACAACAGGGATATTTCCGCATCGCCACGCAGGTGTCCTTCCCTTACCTGCCGCTGATCAGCACCTTTGCCGACCATCCGGCGGTGAAAGGTATAGAGGCGGTCATCATGGAGTTTGCCAGCCCTCTGGAATATACGGGTGACTCGACGAAGATATTCACCCCCCTGGCCTTCACCTCGGAGAAAGCCAATACACTGCCGGCACCTCTCTTCTTTGATATTCAGAAACAGTGGACCAATACCGATTTTCCGAAGAAACACATCCCCGTGGCTGCTGTCCTGGAAGGCAGGTTTGGAGGGGAAAAGACCGGTCGTATCCTGGTGGTGGGCGACGGCGACTTCCCCGTGAACAGGGGCGATCAGCAGATCAATGGCGATAATGTCAACCTGATGGTCAACAGCATCGACTTCCTCTCCGACGACACGGGCCTCATCGAGCTGCGTACGCGGGGAATCACCTCGCGACCCATCAAAGAGCTGAGCGATGCCAAACGCACACTGCTCAAAATAGGTAACTTCGTCCTGCCCCTCCTGCTGGTGCTGATCTACGGTCTCTACCGCCTCTGGAGAAACCGGAAGATACGCATGGAAAGGATGGAAGCCGACTATTCGTGATCACGTTGAACCTCAAAATAAAGAACAGTCATGGCTAAGAACAACAATAAGACACTGATCATCATCCTGCTGGTGCTGGCCGGCGTACTGGTGCTGCTCCAGCTCAACAACCGGAAAAAAGAGAGCACGCTGAAAAGCGATCTTGTGGACATCGACACGGCTAAGGTGACGGCCATCTACCTCTATCCCCAGGCAGAGAAGGGCAAAGAGCTGGCCATCGTACGTTCTGACAACGGCTGGCGCATCAAAGAGGACGACAGGGAGGCGCCTGTGGAGGCGTCGACAGTACGTAACCTCCTGTCATCCACCCTGCGCAT
Organism: uncultured Rikenellaceae bacterium; assembly: GCA_964649775.1. Lineage (GTDB taxonomy): Bacteria > Bacteroidota > Bacteroidia > Bacteroidales > VadinHA17 > DRPN01. The sequence continues at coordinate 1,615 of CAZYQV010000322.1, read as the reverse complement.
CAAACCCAAACAGCTGGCCGCCGTAGGCGAAGAAAAATGGGAGGAATACCATGTGAACGATTCCCTGGCCACACGGGTGAAGATCGTGGAGGGCAACAAGACCACGCTCGACCTCTATGTCGGTAAGTTCACCGTCGAACGCCCCTCGGGTAACAATCCTTACCAGTCTTACGGCCGCGGGGTGAGTGGCAAATCTTATGTGCGGGCCGCCGGGGAGAAAGAGGTGTATGCCGTCGAAGGCTTTCTGCCCATGACCTATAACCAGGGCTTCGACGCGTGGCGTGACCAGCTGTTCGTGAAAATGAACCGTGACGACCTGCAGAAGGTCACATATACCTACCCTGCCGACAGCGGTTTTGTGTTGCACAACGACACTACCGGCTGGGGATGGAAGCTGGACAACGGTCCCGTCGACTCGGCTGCCGTGGCCCGGTATCTGGGGGTACTCTCTTACCGCCGTTATTCGAAGTTTGCCGATGGCTATACCCCGCCGCCGCAGGCCGACTATCAGCTGCTGGTCGAAGGGAAGAACATGAAGCCCGTGGTGATCAAAGCTTATAAAGATGACAAGTACCACATTGTAATACATTCAAGCCAGAACCCGGAGAGCTATTTTGCGGATAGTGACAGCACGATCTTTAAACAGTTCTTTGTTTCACGTAGAAATTTCATGCCTGTGAAGAAATAATCCTGGAAACCTCCCTCACGGGAGAATAAAAAGCCTGTTTGTTGTCTCAACGGCTGTGTCCTCACGAGGATGCAGCCGTTTTGCTGTGGGGTCAGAGGACGGCAAAAAGATAGGGAGTGTGTGAGCGGTTTATCTCAGCAGGAACAGTCTGGTGCCGGAGGAGCCGTCGGGATCGTCGTTGCAGGACTCAAAGACAAGCTGTGTGCCGTCGGGAGAGAGGGAGGGGGCGCCGTCATATCCGCCGAAGCGGGTCAGCCGCACCGGATCGCCGCCGGTGATGCGTATCTTGTATATGTTGGCCAGGTCAAGTTCAAAGTCGGTGCTGAAGATGATGTACTGTCCGTCACCCGAGAAGGAAGCATCCGTTTTGTCTCCCGGGCCGGAAGTGACCCTGAATTTATTGTTCCCGTCAGGATCCATAACCCACAGGTCCCACTGGCCGTTTTCGAGTTTCTGGTACACGATCCTCTCTCCTGTGGGGGACCAGTTGGGCTGCCGGCAGTCGTCGGCCTCATCCGTCAGCGCAACATATGGAGAAGAACCGTCCGTTTTGTATTTGATAATCACACCGTTGTTCTCCACGTCGAGCCTGTGGGACTCAAAGACAACCCATTCCCCGTCGGGACTCAGGGAAGGCTCATAAGCGACATAACCGGCACGGTCGGTCACCCGGATCTCATCACCGGGCTTGCCGTCGTCGGGAATGAGGAAGATCTCGTCATGGGGTTCGCGCGAAGAGGAGAAAGTGATCATGTGGGTGATGCCGTTCCATGCCGAGCCGGGCAGGTTGACATTGCCGCTGCCGTCTTTTACCAGCAGCGTCAATGTGCTGTCGGTAAGACTGTATTTGTAGATTTCCGAAGGTTCTTTGTTGTATCCCCTGGCAAAGAGGGTGAAGACAATGGCTTTTCCATCGGGGGAGAAAGC
>CAZYQV010000321.1:0-4868 GCA_964649775.1 uncultured Rikenellaceae bacterium | reverse complement strand
ATATACGGCCTTTTGTGCAGGCCCACCTGGAATACCTGGGGATAAGATTTAAGAATGATTATTCGGAATACTCGATCCTTTCCACGGGGTTGAGCGTAGGTATCTGTTTTTAAAACCTGCAGTTATGAAACAGCACTGGTTGACAAAGGGGATCATTGGGATCATGATCATGCTGGCAATGTCGGCATGTCAGAAACAGAACTATTATGAGAGACCTTTCCCGCGGGTGCTGACAACAGGCGTCTCGGAAGTGGGTCCGGGAGGGGCCCGTTTTCACGGGGAGATGATCAAAGAAGGTGAAGAGGCGGTGGTCGATCATGGTTTTTACTGGTCGCTGGGACGCACCCCTTCCGCCGGCACTAGACAGCAGATCAGTCTGGGCCCGCTGGACAAAGCATCTGCTTTTGATGCTTTTGTGGATTTTGCCCTCCCCGAAGGGAAGAAGATATATGTATGGGCCTACCTGAAGACGAATGATCTGGAAGTATACGGCAATGCCAGGTCTTTTACCAGTGGGGGATGTAACCCTCCGGAGATCATCTCGATGGATCCGCAGCCGGCCACCTATCTGGAAGAGATCAGCATTCACGGGAGGTATTTCGGCACGAACGAAAAACTGGCTTCCATCACACTGAAAACAGATGCGCCGGTAACCTTTTTTTCCGATACCCTCATCCGGTTTCAGGTGCCGATAGCTGTGGATAAGCAGGTCAGCGATCTCATCCTCGACATCATGGGACAGGAGGTGACGGTGCCGTTTGAGATCTATCCTCCGCAGATCCACAGTCTTTCAAGAAGGGTGCTCCCCCGGAAAGACACGTTGGATATCTTCGGCGAATATTTCAACCCCAATACTTATTTCCAGGTGGTCAGGATGGATGGCCATACCTGCAAGAGGGTGTTTTCCGAACCCAACACCATACGTATCATTGTCCCGGAAGACCTGGATACTGCCCGGTACTACCGCATAGAGGTTGTCGTTGGAGAGATGTCGGCGGTAAGCAAAGATTCGGTTTTCGTTCCTCACTGATATCAGACCCTCAGGAAGATCTTGTTCTTGTACAGGTAATACAGTACCAGCCACTCGAGCGTGATGACGCCTGCCATAATGAGGGCCGGACCGTAATCTCCCATAACCTTTGCCAATGATCCCAGGAAGAATTCTGAGGTGGCTTCCCAACGGACCATCCGGTGGAGCATATAGATGGTGATCGAGTTCATACCGATCACGCGGAAGAAGAAGCTCCATTTCTCCCACTTCATCACGTCGATGATATAATAAAAGAGTGAGAGCAGGACGAGGCTGATGCCGGCGGTGAGCATATCGAAAGGAACGGTCCAGTTTTTCTTGATGATGGGATAGTGGGGATGTAACAGGACGGCCACGATGATGAGCACGGCGCCGAAGGCGGCGAGCAGGAGGGTTTTTTTGTTGTTGGCCTCTTTCCCGTCGCGCAGGATGCCGCCGGCGAAAGCTCCCAGGAGGGTGACCGTGGTGGCCGAGACGATGCAGAGAAGGCCTTCGGGATCATAGGTGCCGTCGTAGAGGTGTCCCGGCAGGAAATGCTGGTCGATCCAGGCGTTGATGCTGCCCTCAGGAGTGATCACCCCGGCGCCGTATCCCGGCACGGGCACCAGCAGCTGCAATGCCGCAATAAAGATCCATATCCCTGCCAGCCAGAAAATGCGTGATCGCCATGTGCGGGTGTACAAAACGATCAGTGAGGCGAAGAACCAGGCCAGTCCGATCTGGCCCAGCACACTGGCGATCCTGGGATCACTGAAGCCGTTCTGCAGGAAGCCGTTGTAAACGATGCCGAAGACCACCAGGAGGATCATCCGCCGGAAGATCTTCCGCAAAAGGGAGCTCTGGGGTACCCCTTTGTCCCTTTTGGCGATGATGGAATAGGGAATGGCTACGCCGGAGATGAACATGAAAAGGGGGAAGATCAGATCATAAAAACGAAAACCGGCCCACGGGGTGTGGTGAAACTGGTGGGTCAGGTTGATGAACCCCTGTGATCCGGTGGCCTTGGCCAGATGGATGAAGAATGCTTCTCCTCCCATGATCCAGAACATATCGAACCCACGTAAGGCGTCAAGGGATATTACCCGGTGAAAGACTTTTTCCTCTGCCATAATGTTGTTTTTTTCAGGTTGATCCTACACGGTTGAAAAACCGATGCAAGATAAGATTTTCTGATAAAAAAACGTGAGGTAGAATCTATAAACAGGCGAACAGGGTCATCCTGAGTCTATGATTCGAGACAATTGCGGAAGATCTCATTGCGGCGGCGGTTTTTGTCTTCCAGGATATCGAAGAACTTACCGAGATAGTGTAGCATGTCTTTTTTGTCCCTTTCTCCCAGGTAGGGGAAATCGCGGATGATCTTTTCAAAAGCATCTTTTTTCTCAAGGAAGAGTTGCGATACTTTTTCCGTGATCTCCTCCGGCAGACAGGGCCCCCGGTAGAGCCTCTCCCTGACGGAAGTAAGGCCTGTATTTTCCGCAGGGACCGCATAGGTGGCGTTCACCATACCTGTATAGTCAAAATCGTAGGGCACGGGAACAGGATCGGGATGGTTGAAGTCCAGGATCTTGAATACCTTGACATTGTGCTGTCCGGAAACCGACCAGTCGGTGTTCCCGATCATATATTCGAAGAGGGCGACGCGAGCCATGGCTTCCGGCTCCATCTGGCTCATCCTGATGGCCCCGCTCTTTATGCGGATAGCGTTCATCCTTTTTTCGACACTCTTGACCGGTTCGATCAGGAATCCGTATTTGGTGAACGTGTTGTTCCTTTTTCTGCTGGAGTCTACGTATGTCATCTCCACAAGGCGTGCCCTGAAGCTGAAGTCGGTCAGAACATTGTACATCTTATAGATGAGGTACTCTTTCAGCAGGTAGGTCTCATACTCCCAGGCGCTTTTGCACTGGGTGACGAATTTCATGGCTCCCGTCCCGTCCAGGTACTCATTGTCAAAGTCGGCTTTTTTGATGTTCAGCTTGAAGGGGGGGAAGGAGCAGTAATTGCGTCTGAAATTTCCGCGGGCCTTGATCTTTACCGGTTTGTCCACCTGGCTGCCGTCTTCGAGTTGGATGCGTAACAAAGCTTTCTGGTAGGCAGGGTCGTACCGGTTTTTCCGGTACACCTTCCCGTTGTAGAACAGGGAGAGCCGTACCAGCCGTTCCCGTCCGAAGAGGTCCCACTCTTTCTCCGGGGTGACGATGATCACGCCGGCCGTGTCAACGACGTCCACCTTCTGGGCCCTGACGACCGGCAGGAACACAAGCAGGGTCAATGCTGCGGCAAGCGACCGGAAGAAGAGGTGTTTTTTCATCGTGAAGGATGTTTTTTTGTGCAGGAAGGACCGGTTACCATAACATGTTCTTGATGAGAAAGAGGGCGATACCCAGGATCAGCCCGATCAGGAAAAGCATATAGGAGATGTTCAGGTAGCGGGACTTGCGCGAGATGACACGGCTCAGGAAGTAGAGATCGACACTCAGGTTTTCATAGATCAGATCATTGGAGGCCAGCATTTCCTCCACATATTGCAGGTAGTCTTTGATAGGTACTTTCCTGTGATGGGTGAGGGAGAACTGCAGGGGGCTCTGCATGACCAGAAACTTTTTCAGATGCAGGTCGGTGCGTGTGGAGAGGATCGCGAAACTGATGGCGGCCAGGGAGAAGACCAGGAAGATGACAAAAGGAATATGATCCCCCAGGTTCATCGTCCTGTTGGGATTCCAGAAATAGAGGGATCCTGAGAGAAAACCCAGCACTCCGGTGATCAGCAGGGTGTTGATACTGATGATCAGGTTGGCCTTGCTGTCCATGATGCCTATCAGTGCGATCTGCCCGCGGATGGTAACCCGGAAAAGGGTCTCCTTGCCTCCTCCCTTGGCGTATTTTTTTGGTAAAGAAACTTCTATATCGTTCATGGTCAGATATTTTTCTCCCGTGTTAACAAAGTTAGAAAAAGATACGGTATCGCAAAATCTTTCCGCCGGTGAGAGATAACAAAAAAGGCGGGGATCCCCGCCTTTTTTATCAGATAAGAGATCGTTACAGTTCCCTGATCCGTATGTTTTTGAAGTAGACCACATCGCCGTGGCCCAGGAAGCCTATATGACCTTTCTCTCTTTTCAGCCCGGGGTGCTCTTTATGGTCGAGGGTGCCGTTTTTCGATGCCTCTTTGATGTCGCCGTCCAGGATGACGTGGCCGTTGAGGGTCACCCGTACATGACTCCCCTTGACGTAGATCTCTTCGTGGTTCCACTCACCCACAGGCTTCAGGTAGCCCCGTTTGGCGGGGATGACACCGTAGACCGAGCCATGGTACTGGTAGGGTTTCAGATGGGCATAGATGGGTGCCGTATTGTCCAGCACCTGGATCTCCATGCCCACGTAGGCGGCGTCGCCCTCCAGGGGGGCACGTATGCCGATGCCGTTGTTGGCGCCGGGGGTCAGTCTGAAATCAAAACGCAGATCGAAATCCCTGTACTCCTTTTCCGTATACAGGTTGTCGTGCGATCCTCCTTTGGGCCGCACGACGATCATGCCGTCTTCGACAACATAATCGGTCTTGTTGCCTGTCCAGCCATCCAGGTTCTTACCGTTGAAAAGAGGCACGAATCCTTCGGCTTTTTCTTTTTCTGAGAGATGATATCCCTTGCGCGGGATCTCCCGGATATAGATATCGCGGAAGGCCAGGTTGCTGCCGTGGGCCTGCAGCTCGATGGGACCTGTGGGGAAGAGGGGGAGACTGCGGTCCCAGTAATTTTCCATAGGCACGTGGTCGACGACCAGCACACCGTTAAGCCATACCGTGACGATGCTGTCGATCATGATGATGTGGAAA
>CAZYQV010000320.1:0-2845 GCA_964649775.1 uncultured Rikenellaceae bacterium | reverse complement strand
AGCCACCTCTTCGGGAGTGACCTCCCGGTAACGCAGACGGCCCAGACTGTCTTTCTCTGCCACATTTCCATCCTGGTCTCTCTCCAGCACCTTGTAGATGTTGCCACGGTAAGGGTTCAGCGGATCCACCTCGACACTGTTCAGCTGACGGTATACGTCGGCAACCCATTCATTGACATTGCCGGCCATGCAGTACAGGCCGTAATCATTCGGCCAGTAGGATTTCACCGGTGCCGTGATGGCAGCATTGTCGTTCAGGTCACCGGCCAGACCCATATAGTCGCCGTTGCCCCTGACGAAGTTTGCCATAAACCGGCCCCTGTATTTTCTTGAAGCATTCCTCAGATAATGACCGTCCCACGGGTAAAGCCGGCGTTCATAAAGACGTTCTTCATACGTGTTCCCGATAAGGGCCAGCGCCGCATATTCCCATTCGGCCTCGGTAGGCAGGCGGTATGCCGGCAGGAGTAGTCCGTCCTCCAGCGTCACCCTTCTGTCTTCCTTGTTGGGGTCGAGGCTGGGAAGGTTTTGGTTGACCAAGCCTTCGTACTGTCCGGCCAGGTATGCTTCCGTGTTGAAATTGTTCTCATCCGTCTGGTTGGGATCAGGATTGAGGATCCCTTCATCGATAAGGATCTTCTCATTGACCCTGTCCGTGCGCCACGAACAGTAATCATTGGCCTGCAACCAGTTCACCCCCACCACGGGATAATCATTGTAAGAGGGGAAACGGAAATAATATTTCACATAAGGTTCGTTGTAAGCCAGCGGACTCCTCCACACCAGCGTATCCGGCAGGGCCTGCCGGTAAACCTCGGGATAGCTCTTGTACACCCTGCTCAGCCAGTAAAGGTATTCCCTGTAGTCCACATTCCTCACCTCCGTCTCGTCCATATAGAACGAGGTGACGGTAACGCGGCGCGGGATATTGTTCCAGTCATACATCACATCCTGTTCCACACGCCCCATGGTGAAAGTACCGCCTTCGATAAAGACCAGTCCCGGTCCTGTAGCTTGCTCAAAAGCAGTCTTGACCTCAAAGCCTCCGTTTTCAGGATCATTGTAATTCCATCCGGTCGTAGGGGAGACATCCTCTTTTCCCTTCCCTATCAAACCACAGGAAGTCAAAAAAGCAAAACCGGTAAGGATCACCGGAACGATTGCTGCTTTCATTTTTCCAATACGCATGATCAAAGATTTTTATTCGCCCGTTATTACAATACGATAATCAAAAATAATAAAAATTATCAAATCATTGATTTAACAAAAATAAGCATTTTATTTTTTAATAACTACAACTGCGGGAAAATTATTGTTTTCCGTTGCCGGGATTTTGCAAGTTCCATCACGATGCCTGCTTCGTGGGCACCTCCGCCGGTACGACCGGGCGGGGTATTGATAAAAGCGTCATAGCTGTACATGAACCGCATATTACCCACACCCAGACCGACAGAGATCACAGCCACATCATACTGATTACCAAAACTTTTCTTCCATGCCACCCCGGCAGATACAAATTTATAGTTCACCTGCCCCCCCACGAGGTACAGCTGGCTCCTTCCCTGGATCATTCCCCCACCCCAGGGCACAAATGAGAGGCCGTCCCTTTCCTGGAAAGTATAACTCAAAAGAACAGTATATTTTCTTTTCAATACGCTCTGGTCGTTTTTCACCTCCGAGCGGTAAGGCTGCATAAGATGCCAGGCAGCCACCGCCCCCGACCAGTTCTTGCTGTACAGCAGGAAACCAACGGTAAAATCAGGGAAAAAGTGACTTTCAGAAACGATCGTCTCACCGGGAGGGAGCACAACCCCTCCGGAAGGAGAGATCATATCCGGCAGGATGAGGCCGTCGGCATTGAAATGGTTTTGCATCAACGAAGCGGTAAAGCCACTGTTCAGAAAGAGGGTCCGCGATATCTGCAGGTGATAGGAATAGGTCAAGGAGAGCCCCGTCAAGGTCATCATCCCACCGGCAGAACGGTCATGCATCACCATCACTCCATACCCCCCGTGAAGGAACTCCACCTGCTGGTCCCAGGAGGCCACAGCCGTTACGAAGGCCGCATCACTGCCGGGATAGTGATCACGGAATGCCATGGAGGCACGCCCCTCCTCCACCCCGGCAAAAGCGGGATTGTAATACATCCTCGCCAGGTACATCATCGAAAGATCGGCATCCTGGGCTGTCAGACGAATCACCCCTCCCACCAACAGAAAACAAAATATGAAAATGCTGTTCCTCACGATCTGTCACCTATCTGGTATATATTCCCTCCCAAAAATAACAATATTAAGACCAATCACACGTTTTGAAAATCATAAGAAGAAAAATCCGCTCCTCTTGTTAACGCTGTATTAAAAAATATATTTTTGTTCCAAATACCTGTATGCTGAAGAGACTGTTCATAACGATCTGTTCGGGGATATTTTTATCCCTGCATCTCTTATGGGCAGCATCGTACGTACCCCACTCGGTCCTGGCCAAAGGATACTGGGTAAAAATAAAGGTCACGGAGAGCGGTATTTACAAGATCACTTACGATGAACTCAAAGAGATGGGCCTGCCGGATCCCTCTCATCCCCACATCTTTGGCAATGGTGGCGGGATGCTGCCGGAGAAAAACAATGCATATCATCCCGATGACCTGCTGGAACTGCCTGTATGGGTCAGCAAAGGAGCAGACGGCGTTTTCAGCCAGGGGGATTATATTCTTTTTTATGCGACGGGACCCGTACGCTGGCAATATTCGCAAAACGACAGTTCCTTTTATCACATCAACCCCTTGTATGACGATGCCGCTTATTATTTCGTCACCTCTTCTTCCGCAGAAATAAAAGAGATC
>CAZYQV010000319.1:0-3979 GCA_964649775.1 uncultured Rikenellaceae bacterium | reverse complement strand
CTCTATTTTGCCGTGGGTGACTGCACCGGCCATGGTGTGCCGGGAGCGCTGATGAGCATCCTGGGCCTCTCTTTCCTGAATGAGATCATCTCCTCGCGGGAGCACATGCAGGCCAACCGCATCCTCAACCTGTTGCGTGAGATGGTGATGAAAGCCCTTCACCAGACCGGCGACACCAGGGAAGCGCAGGACGGCATGGACATCGCCCTGTGTATCTATGACCGGGACACGCATGTCCTGCAGTATGCCGGTGCCAACAATCCCCTCTATCTGATCCGCGGCGGGGTGGCCATCGAGTACAAGCCCGACCGCATGCCCATCGGCATCAGCGGTCTGGAGGAGAAACCTTTCTCCAATCAATATCTGGAGGTGAAAAAAGGAGATATGCTCTATCTCTTCACCGACGGGTATGTCGACCAGTTCGGCGGCCCCGACCATAAAAAATTCAAGTACGATCCTTTCAAAGCCCTCCTGATCAGCATTGCGGGAGAGCCTGCGGAAAAACAACAGGAAATACTTTTTGAGGAGTTTGTCCGTTGGAAAGGAGACCTCGTACAGGTGGACGATATCCTGGTGATGGGTGTGAAAGTTCACTGAAAATTATAACTTTACAATTGTTCTTTATCACGGAAAAATAAAGTCAGATGAAACTTCTTGCTTTTCGGATCAAAAACTTCCGGTCGATTGTGGATACCGGCTGGCATAATCTCTCCCTCGACAACATTACGGGTCTGATCGGCCAGAATGAGTCCGGAAAGACCTCCATCCTGGAGGCCCTCTACAGCTTTTACAACGGCCGCATCTCGGAAGATGTGCTGCGCAGCGATCTTACCATGCCGGAGGTCTCCTGCCGTTTCTGGGTGGAGGAGGACGAGGCGGACAAAATCCTGCAGGAGAAGATCCTGCCGGCGGGAGTGTTGAAAAAAATAGGAGAGGAGCGGTCTGTCTGTCTGCAGCGCAAATGGAACGAAGATCTTTCCAGCCGTATCCTGCTGGGAGGGGAGGAGGTGATCGCCCTCTTTGATGCTCATCAGAAAGAGATGGAGAAGAAGGAGGCGGTGATCCTGGAGCGGCTGGAGAAGATGCTGGAGAAGAAGAAGAAGGTGATCGAATCGTTCCGGCAGGCGGAGAAAGAGCGTCTGGAGGCCGAGGCCCGTCTCAACGATCTCAAGGCCACTTACAATGAGATGAGCAAAGGGCTGAAAGGGGTGAAGAGTCCCGAAGCCCGTAAAAAGGGCATGGACCAGCTGAACCTGATGAAGGAGAAGGTGAATGATGCGCGTAAGGTGCTGAGTGAGAAGACCAAGTGGGCCCAGGAGGGCAACCGTGTGGTGCAGGATGTCACCGAGGAGGCCCGTTTTGCCGAGGCGGCCCGGGAGATGTGGAAAGAATATGAGGAGACCGAGGAGCAGCTGGAGCATGTCCTGCGCCGGCTGACCACCCTGCAGCGCATGTATGATCATGCGGTCAGCGAGAAAGAGCGGAGAGCCGTACAGCTGGAGATGGACGGCGTGAACGATCGTTATATCAAGCTGATGAGCGAACGTGACATGGCCCGCGAGAGGGCGGTCAAGAAACGTCACCTGGCCTATAAAGTGCTGGAAGGCTTTCCCGTGGGGACGGCCGAGAAAGAGGTGGAGCGCGAACAGCCCCACATCGACCCTTATTACTCGCGTCTGGAGGCGGGCAATGCCCTTTTTGAGCATATCCCCGAGTTTGTCTTTTTCGAGGACTTCAGCAGCCTGCTGCCCAACCGTATCGACCTGGAGGATATCCTCAGCGGCAACCGCGCGGTGGAAGGGTACAAGGCCGCCCGCAACTTCCTGCAGGTGGCCGGCCTCGACGAGGAGTTCTTCCGCGAGACCAACAGCCGCATCCTCAAGCAGAAGATCGAGCGTCTCAACCGCGACCTGACGGTGGACTTCCAGGATTTCTGGCAGCAGCAGATCAGCCGTTACAACAAGATAGCGCTCAACTTCGAGCTGGAGCACTATGATCACTCCCATCCCGACAAGAGCGGTTATCCCTACATCGAGTTCTGGGTGAAAGACCGTCAGGAAAGGCTCTATCCCAAGCAACGCAGCCGCGGGGTGCGCTGGTTCCTCTCTTTCTACCTGGAGCTGAAAGCGGCGGTGTCGAAGAAGAACTTCCGTGGCAAGGTGCTGCTCATCGACGAGCCGGGACTCAGTCTGCATGCCCGCGCCCAGGAGGACGTGCTGAAGGTGTTCGAGCACATCAAAGAGAAGATACAGATCATCTACACCACCCACTCGCCCCACCTGATCGACATACGCAAGCTCTACCGTCTGCTGGCCGTGCAGCGCTCCACCGACGATGTGGAAAACAGCGAGACGGTGGTGTACGACGCCAAATCGCTCACCTCGGCCTCGGCCGACACCCTCTCGCCGGTATATACCCTGATGGGATCCCGCCTCTCGGAACAACAGTTCATCCAGAAAAAGAACAATGTCATCCTGGAAGACCTTACCAACTATTATTATTTCAGTGCTTTCCATACGCTGCTGGGCTATCCCGGGGAGGTCTTCTTCCTCCCGGCCACCGACGTCTCCAATGTGGAGACACTGGTCAACCTCCTGATGGGGTGGGGACTGGAATTTATCGTGGTGACGGATGAGAGTCCCGAAGGTATCCGGACGTATGAGGAGCTAAAGAAGAACATCTTCTGGAACGACGAGACGGCTGCTGCAGCCAAGATCATACGTATGGAAGGCTTCACCGGCGTGGAGGATCTCTTCTCCACCCTCGACTTCAAAAGGCATGTCCTCCACCAGCGCATCGGCATACCCGAGTCGAACAGCGAATATGTGCTGGACAACCGTCTCTCCCGTACCCTGCTGGCCTCCAACTTCCTGAAGACAGCGGCCAATATGAAGATCACCGACCTGGACGAAGAGACGCGCGAGAACATCGAAAGGGTCTTCCAGTCCATCGATGAGAAACTGCAGGCGCAGAAGACGCAATAAAATTTCCTGTTTTTTAGCATAAAATATTATTTTTGTCCGAATCCAAAAGACAAGATATGACCTCGGCATACAAGGATAAATGGGTTTGGATCACGGGGGCTTCCTCCGGCATAGGACGGGAGCTGGCGCGGCAGCTGGCCCTTCGCGGGGCTTTCATGATCCTCTCTTCGCGCAACAGGGAGAAGCTCGAAGCCGTGCGGCAGGAGACAGGGCTGGAGGAGGAGCGATGTCTGGTCGTGCCGCTGGATGTGAGTGACAGCGAGGCCGTGACGCGCGTCGCTGGCGAGGTGCTGGCGCGGGTGCCGCGCATCGACTACCTCTTCAACAATGCGGGGGTGAGCCAGCGGGGTCTTATCCGGGAGACAGTTCTGGAGGTGGACCGGAAGATCATGGAGATCAACTATTTCGGCAACATTGCCCTCACCAAGGCGGTGCTCCCCCGCATGATCGAACAGGGAGGAGGCCATGTGGTGGTCACCAGCTCCGTCGTGGGAAAGTTCGGCTTTCATTTGCGGTCGGCTTATGCCGCCTCCAAGCATGCCCTGCACGGGTTTTACGAGACCCTTCTCATTGAGGAGAAGAAAAACAACATTTTCGTGACCCTCCTGGTCCTGGGGCGTGCCGTCACGAATGTTTCCCTCAATGCCATTACCGGCACGGGCGGGCAATACGGGAAGATGGATCCGGGACAGGCCCGCAGCTTGCCGGTGGAGAAGGCCGTGAAAAAAATCATCAGGGCGGTGGAAAAAAGGAAAATAGAAGCGGTGATCGGCCGGGGCGATGCCAAGGCGGTATATCTGAAAAGATTTTTTCCCGGCATTTTCTTTCGTCTGTCCGGGAAGGTGAAACCGGTATAAGTTCAAAAAAACATAAGACGGTGAAAAGAATTGTTTTTGGCGGGATCCAGCAGATAGGTATCGGGGTGAAAGACCTGAAAGAGGCCTGGGCGTGGTACAGGAAGGTCTTCGGTGTGGACATACGTATTTTCGAGGATG
>CAZYQV010000318.1:0-12071 GCA_964649775.1 uncultured Rikenellaceae bacterium | reverse complement strand
TCAAAAAGGTTTTACAGGATTTTAACTTTAGTCACTTCAAGTACTCTAGTCACTTGTTTTGCGCAGGAGTGCAGAGAATTACCAGGCCTGATACCGTTCCGTCCCTATTTGGACATTATTTCTATCATTTAATCATTATATCATTCTGTTATTATCCTCCTCCCGCAGGGGTAGAATGGATGATAAAGCGATACCTGACTGCCACAGGCAGAAACAAAACAGCCCCGACGTGCCGGGACTGTTTTTTGTTGCGGAGAAAGAGGGATTCGAACCCCCGGTCCGCCGGTAAGCGGACAACGGTTTTCAAGACCGCCGCATTCGACCACTCTGCCATTTCTCCACTGCAAAAATAGTCATTTTTTGAAAATCTTCAAACACGTCCCTCTGTCCTTTATGATGACTTGCCGCCTCGCCTGCATGCTGTTGCTGAAGCTTAGGTGCAGGCGTCCGTAGCTCCTGAGCAGGAAGAACAAAAGCGGGATAGCGAAAGGATGCTGCTGGCTAATCTTCTGCTTTGAACTTATAGATACATACCGAGTGATACTTCTCACCCGGTTTCAGCACGACGGAGGGGAACTCCGGGTGGTTGGGGGAGTCGGGATAGTGTTGTGTCTCCAGGCAGACGGCGCCGCGCCGCAGGTATGTCTTCCCGCCTTTGCCGTGGATGGTCCCGTCGAGAAAGTTGCCCGTGTAGCATTGTATGCCCGGCTCGTTGGTGTATACTTCAAGGATGCGTCCCGAGGCCGGCTCAAGAAGCCTTGCGGCCAGCACCACCGAGTCGGAAGCTTCTTTTTTCAGTACCCAGTTGTGATCATAGCCGTTTCCCATCACCAGCTGCTTATAGTCGCTGTCGATGCGTTCACCGAGGGGCGTGGGGGTGCGGAAATCAAGAGGCGTGCCCTCCACCGGCCTGATCTCGCCCGTAGGGATCATGGTGGAGTCAACCGGCGTGAAAGCGTCGGCGAAGATCGTCAGCACATGGTCCATGACTGTGCCCTCGCCGGCACCCTTCAGGTTGAAATAGGCATGGTTGGTCAGGTTGACCACCGTCGTCTTGTCGGTGGTGGCGGAATAGTCGATGACGATGCTGTTGTCATCCTTCAGGGTGTAGGTGACCGTCACGTCCAGGTTGCCGGGATAACCGGCCTCCATATCTTTTGAGAGATAATGCAGCTTCAGCTCCTTGTCCGTGGCCTCCGTCACATCCCATACCCTGGTGTCAAAGCCGTGACTGCCACCGTGCAGGTGGTTGGGTCCGTTGTTTTTCTCAAGCGTGTATTCCCTGCCCTCAAGGGTAAAACTGCCTTTGGCGATGCGGTTGGCATACCGTCCGATCAGTGCACCGAAATTGTTCGGTACCGTCAGGTAATCATGTATGTTGTCGAAACCCAGCTCCACATCAGCCCACTTTCCATCCTTGCCGGGGACCATGATCGAGACGATACGCCCGCCGTAGTTGGTGATGGCCACCTCCATGCCGGAAGCGTTCTTCAGCACATAGAGTGCTACTTTTTTCCCGTCCACGACGGTATCGAACCTCTCAGCGTCCAGGCCCGACTTCAGGGCGGACTCTGTCTTGTTGCTGCTTGTTTGACATGCAAAAAAGAGGGATGCGATCAGCGGGAGAAAGAGGAGCTTTTTCATGATGGTAAAGGTTTGGGTTTATCTTTCCAAAATTAAAGAAATTCCCGTACAGTACCCTCCCTTTTGCGGAAATGTTGCCGGAATTTTTTAATTTGGGCGGGAATAAACAAAATCATACGTCATGAGTTCAATCAAAAGGCTGAAGAAAGAGATCAATTGCCTTACCGAACAGTTTGCCTCCGACGGTTTCGGAATGATCGCCCACCACCCGGACAAGAGGGAAGAGGTCATCGGCCTGATCTCCGATGCCATCATCCTGCGCAACAATCAGATCTACCGCCTCAACCATCTGGACGAGATCCCGGAAGGGAGCTCTCCCCGCCGGGTGATCGGGGAAATAAAGAAAGAGTTCTTCGGAAAGATGAATGACCTGTTCGGAGAACTAAGCAAGGTGACCACGGCGCCGGCGAAAAAAAGCCGGAAAAAGAGCCCGGCAAAAACAAAGAAAGCAGAAGAAGAGAAAGCATAGGACCTTTTCCCCATGAAGAAGTCGTACATCATGCGGGTGACCGGACGTGTCCAGAACGTCGGTTTCCGCTATTTTGCGGTGAAAGAGGCTGAGAAGGCCGGGGTGAAAGGCTTTGTACGCAACGAGCCCGACGGATCGGTGTACATCGAGGCGGAAGGGGAGGAGGAGGCCCTCGACAACTATTATCTGCGTATCAAAAAAGGGCCTCTCTGGGGACGCGTCGACCACGTGGCCCTCATCGAACAACCGTTGCGGGGGTATGAGAAGTTTATCGTAAAATATTAGACCGTCGCCAATCCTGCAGAAACATATTCCTCATTCATCGTCCCGAAGGATTTTCTTTCCGCACTTCAGGCACCTGCCATGACTGTCCAGTCCCGTGATGTGCGTGCTGTATCCCGACCGTTTGATCACCGTGCTGCCGCACTGCGGGCAGACAGTGTCCTGCCCCTCACCGGTCAGGGGGACATTCCCCAGAAAGACATAATCCAGCTTGCCGGAAGCGATCTCATAGAAACGTTTCAGTGTGGTCAGAGGTGTGGGCTCGTTGTGCAGTTTCCAGGCCGGGAAATAGCGGGAGATATGGAGGATCGTCTCCCTCCCCAGCTCGCCGGCGATCCAGTCGGTCATCTTTTCAAACTCCTCCTCATCGTCGTTGAGGGCGGGGATCACCAGGTTGGTGATCTCGAGATGCCTCCCCGAAGCGCGGATGATCTTCAGCGCTTCCAGCACGGGATGCAACTTTGAGCGGGTGTACTTCCTGTAGAACTGTTCGTTGAACCCTTTCAGGTCGACACTGAAAGCATCTATGAGCGGCAGGAGCTCTTCCAGGGGAGCGGGGTTGACGTACCCGTTGGTCACCATCACGTTCTTCAGTCCTTCCCTGTGGGCCAGGAGGGCCGTGTCCTTCACATATTCATACCAGATCACCGGCTCATTGTATGTATAGGCTATGCCGATGTTGTCCGTCACCCTGAGAGCTGTCTGTACCGCCTCCTCCGGCGGGAGCTTCCGCAGAGGCACCTCGTCGACGGTCGACTGCGAGATCTCCCAGTTCTGACAGAAGATACAGTGCAGGTTGCAACCGGCCGTCCCCAGCGACAGGATGGGCCGGCCCGGATAGTAATGGTATAGAGGCTTTTTTTCTATCGGATCCACATGGGCTGCCGAGACCAGACCGTAATTCTCCGCCATCAGCTTCCCGCCGTTGTTCTTCCGCACCTTGCAGGCGCCTCTCTTGCCGCCGGCGATGACACAGTTGTCGGGACACAGGTGACATTCCACTTTCCCGTCGTCGCGCACACTGTAGAAAACCGCTTCTTTCATGACTATTCAAGTTTTAGACGCAGTTCCTCAATGCTCTCTTTAGATCCTACGACTGTCAGAACGTCACCCAGCCGCAGGCGTGTGAAGCCCGTGGAGATGATCGTCTGGCCGCGGCGGCGGGTGGCCAGGATGAGGATGTCGGCAGGCAGGTCGAGGTGCCTGAGTGATACGCCGTGCAGACTCCTGTTGCGCAGGACGATGTCGGCCGTATCCTGGTCGGGTTCGTGACCCAGCAACAGCGAGGTGGCATTGGGCGCACGCACCATGTGATCCAGCAGGCTCACGATGGCCGTCGAAGGATCGACGATCAGGGCTCCCAGCTTAAGGAACCTGTCGAAGTTCTTCCGGTCGTTGAGCCGCACCACCAGGTTGGGCGTGCCGAAATGCTCGTAAGCCAGCTCGCAGATACTATAGTTCTCCTCGTCGGTACGCATCGTCACGATCGCCTCGGCCTTGTCCACGCCGGCACGCTGGAGGCTCTCTTTCGTGATCTCCCGCTCACGCACCAGCACGACATTTTTGATGTTCGGGTCCTTGGCCTGCTGCTGGTCGGTGACGACCCTGACAGCCCAGTTCTGTGACGACAATTGCCGTGCCAAAGCGAGCGACTGGGCCTCGTAACCGAAGA
This sequence comes from uncultured Rikenellaceae bacterium, assembly GCA_964649775.1. Classification (GTDB taxonomy): domain Bacteria; phylum Bacteroidota; class Bacteroidia; order Bacteroidales; family VadinHA17; genus DRPN01. The sequence continues at coordinate 8,004 of CAZYQV010000318.1, read as the reverse complement.
TCACCGCCTCATGGTCCTCGATGATCTCGCCGTGGGCCTTCACGTGATGCTCGCCGGCGATCTGGATGGCCCATTTGAAGAGCGCCGGACCGATGAGCTGGTTCAGGATGATCGTGCCGATGAGGATGGTGCCGAACTGGTAGCTCCAGGTGTGGCCTTCGCCCATGATCACCGTGATCAGCCCCAGGCTTACCCCTGCCTGCGTGACGAAAGGCATCCACATGATGTTGCGGAAACGTACAGGATCGCCGGCGATCGCCGAGCCTATCCACGAACCGGCCATCAACAGGGCGATGCGGAGGAAAAACAGCAGGAACGCCAGTGTCCATACCCTGAAGAGGAAATCCCAGGAGATGGAAGCTCCTATCAGTGTGAAGAAAGCTGCATAGATAAAAGGCATCGCTTTCTCCAGCATGTCATTGAACTCACGGCGGTACCGCGTGTAGTTGGACAGATAGAAACTGCCGATGATGTTGATCAGCAGCGGCTCCACATAAAAATCAACACCCCACGTTGCTTGGGAATAATTGCGCAGCCACCCCGAAAAGAGATAGATGCCGAAGCCGATGCCCAGCATGAGCAGGATACGTACCCCCTGCGGCAGAGAGATGCCCATGATGAGCCTCAGGACCCTGCCGAGGAGCAGCCCCAGCAGAAAAGAGACCAGCAGCTCGGCCAGCAGGATGAGGATCACCAGCAGCCTGAAACGCTCGTCGTTGAGCAATACCTCGGCAAAAGAAAAAACCAGTGAGAAGAGAAGGATACTCAGTACATCGATCAGCACGGTGGTCCCCAGGGAGGTCTGCGTGAACGGCCCCCGCGCCCGCAGCTCATTGATGACGGCAATGGTAGAAGCCGGCGAACGGGCGATGGAGATCACTCCCGTGAAAAGGGAGATGGAGATACGCGCCTCAACAGGCAGATCCTGCGTGAAAGAGATCACCCGCGATAACAGATAGAAGACCAGCGAGCCTACACCGAAAATGACGATCACCTGAACGACCGACAGGGTGAAAATACTGCGCCGCCGCTCCCTGAACTCATTCAGGTGCAACTCGGCACCCGCCGCAAAAGCAATGAAGACCAACGCGATCTCATTGATAAAACCAAGCTTGTGGATCGCTTCCTCAGGGACGAAATTGAAAGCATAAGGACCAATGATCACTCCCATCACCAGCAACCCCGTGATCAGCGGAAGCCGCAGGTGGGCGAAAAAACCCGCCAGACGGTTAGCCGAGATCAGCAGGAACAGAAAGGCTGCTGTCAGATACAGTATGTCTATATATTCCTTCATCGGCTCCCGTTTATTATGCTGCAAACCACCGGCCCGGTCATTGCCGGCTTCAAAGCCTAAAGATAGAATTTTATGTAAAAATTTTGTGCGTTAATCATTTTTTTTGATACATTTGTCAAAGTGACATGTTCATGGAAATTTAAATCCATTTAGGTTTAGAAAATAACCCGTTTCATAAAACAGAAAAAAACCAAAATAGCTGCCTGACCATGAAAGTAAAAAGTTTCTTTTTGCTAATCGTACTCTCTTTTGCAGGATTGCTGATCCTCAATAATTGTGTACGGAAACAGAAAGAGAAAAAAGCGGAGGAAGAGGTGACCGTTGCCCTGAAAGGACAAAAGAACGGAGCTCGGTACAATATGCTCACTCCTGAAGAGCAGAAAGAGGGCTGGAGACTGTTGTTCAACGGGAAAGACCTCAGTGGCTGGAAGGGCTATAACATGGATACCGTACCGGACAACTGGGGGGTGGAGGATGATTGCATGGTCTGCCTGGGAAAAGGAAGCGACCGGCATGGGGATATCATCACCATCGATGAGTTCGGGGATTTTGATCTGAAACTGGAATGGAAGGTTTCTCCCGGAGGTAACAGCGGGATCTTTTACCGCGTGGTGGAGGATCCGAAATATGCCACTCCTTATGCCACAGGTCCCGAATATCAGCTCATCGACCAGTTGGGATGGAAAGGAGAGCTCAAAGACTGGCAGACCACGGGTGCCAACTATGCAATGGACCCGCCGGCCAATGCCAAGATCAAACCTGCCCTCGAGTGGAACACGGCGGAGATCGTCGCCCGGGGAGCTCACATCATCCATTATCTCAACGGTACAAAGGTCGTGGAATATGACCTCTGGACAGACGAATGGAAGGAAAAGGTGAAAAACTGCAAATGGAAAGATCATCCGGCATACGGACTTGCCCGAAAAGGTCATATTGGTCTCCAGGACCACGGCAACAAGATATGGTTCAGGAATATCAGGATCAAAGAGTTATGATCCGCCTGTTCCCTTTCCTTAAAAAAAATTCAGAGGCCGCCGGCCTCTTTTTCTTTGTCCTGAGGGTATAACGTCAGTGATACTTTCCTAACTTTGTTGTTTAACCTTTCAAAACATATTGCCATGTCAAAACGCATGATCCGTTTTTTCCGTATTGTACTGCCGGCTTTTTTTCTAATGGCCGGTTTTGTTTATGCTGGAGAGGTACCTGCCCCGAAATCTTTCTTCGGTTTTGTTCCGGGTGCCGACAGGATGCTCATCGATTATGAACAACTGATCGCTTATCTGCAGAAAGTGGATGAGGCTTCTCCCAGGATGAAGATGCTGGAGATCGGAAAGAGCCCCATGGGACGGCCGATGTATGTGGCTTTCTTTTCTTCGGAGGAGAACATAAAGAACCTTGACAGGCTGAAAGAAATCAATAAAAAACTGGCCCTTGATCCCACGCTGACGGCTGAGCAGCAACAACAGTACATCCGTGAAGGGAAGGTTTTTGTTGTGGCTACCCTCTCCATGCACAGCACGGAGGTAGCTCCTTCACAGGCCGCTCCCCTGGAGGCATATGAACTCACCACCACAAAGGATCCCGAAAAGCTGGCATGGCAAGACCAGGTGGTTTTCATGATGGTTCCCTGTCACAACCCCGACGGAATGGATCTTATCGTGAAGAACTACAGGAAATACAAGGGGACGAAATACGAAGGGGCAGCGCTCCCGCGGGTATATCATAAATATGTGGGACATGATAACAACCGTGACTTCGTGATCCTCACCCAGGAGGATACCCGCAGCATACAGCGCCTCTTTACCCAGACCTGGTTTCCCCAGGTGATGGTTGAGAAGCATCAGATGTGGACCAGCGGCCCCCGTTATTATGTGCCACCTAATTCCGATCCCATTGCAATAAATGTCGATGCCACCATGTGGACCTGGACCGGTATTTTTGGTCAGAACCTCATCAACGACATGACGGATGCCGGCCTGGCAGGTGTGTCGCAACATTATGCTTTCGACAATTACTGGCCCGGTTCCACAGAGACCTGTCTTTGGCAGAACGTAATCGCTTTCCTCACCGAGGCTGCCAGCGCCCGTATAGCATCTCCTATATATATAGAACCCGGCGAACTTACCGTACAAGGCAAGGGGCTTTCCGAATACAAAAAAAGTATCAACATGCCCATGCCCTGGAAGGGAGGCTGGTGGCGCCTCGGAGATATAGTACAATATGAGGTGGTGTCGCTTCGGTCCATTATCAAAACTGCAGCACTGTACCACGATAAGATCCTGAAATTCCGGAACGATATCTGCAAAAAAGAAGTGCAGAAAGGCAGGACACAACCTCCTTATTATTATATCATGCCGGTGCAGCAACACGACGAGAGCGAGCTGGTCAACCTGGTCAACCTCCTCGGCGAACAGGGTGTCTCGGTATATACCCTCACAAAAGATGTGACCGTCAACGACCGGAAATATCATGCGGGCGACCTGGTGGTGCCGCTGGCACAGCCTTTCCGGGCTTTCATCAAGGAGGTGATGGAGAAACAGGAGTTCCCCGTGCGCCATTATACCCCCGGCGGGAAGATCATCAAACCTTACGATATCACCACGTGGTCACTGCCCCTGCAGAGACAGGTGGAGGCTGTGGAGATCAATACTCCGGCGCCGGCCATAGCCGGCGCCCTCGAACCGGTGAAAAAACCTTATACCTTGCTGGAGAAACCTGTCGCCGCAGAGGTGAAAACGATCCTCCTGCCGGTAGAGAACAACGAAAGTTTCAAGGCCGCTTTTATGGCTGCGAAAGCCGGAATGGCGGTGGAAAGACTGCAAAAGGAAACAGAGATCAACGGCAGGGAATGTGCTGCGGGCAGTTTCGTGATCTCCCTGCCGGCAAAGAACAAAACTGGATGGGACCTGCTTAACGGCATGCTCAAGTTCAATCCTGTGACGGTGCCGGACAAGGGCTCCCTCTCCCTTAAGCCGCTTACCATACCCCGCATCGCCCTGGTCGAAACCTATTACAGCGATATGGATGCCGGCTGGACCCGCTATCTGTTTGATTCCTACCAGTTGCCCTATACAGTGCTTCATCCCGAACGGATCGTCAAAACAGACTTGTCAAAGTTCGATCTGATCATTCTTCCCTCCTCTTCGAAAGTCTCTTTGTTGGACGGATCCGCCGGGTCTGATAATTATTATATGTCCTTATATGCTCCCGAATATTCCAAAGGAATGGGAAAAGACGGACTGAAGAAGCTCATATCCTGGTTTGAGAGCGGCGGAAAGATCATCTCCTGGGGCGGTTCCACAGCCCTGTTTGAAGGCAAGCTGACCGTCGAAAAGAAAGAAGGAAAGACAACCCAAAAAGAGATGTTCCGCCTGCCTTACAGGGATATTGCTTCCCGCCTTTCCGAAAAAGGGCTGTATGTCCCGGGATCGTTGATAAAAGTATGTCTCAGAGACGATAACCCTCTCACCCTGGGGATGCCTTCTCATGTGGGTGTCTTCTCACGGGGGCGCCCCGTCTTTGAGACCTCCATTCCCTCTTTCGACAGCGACAGAAGGGTCCTGGGTTACTATCCCGAAAAAGAGATCCTGATGAGTGGTTATGCCGAACATCCGGAGCTGATGGCCGGCAAAGCCGCTATCGTCTGGATGAGGAAAGGCCGGGGAGAGATGGTGCTGATGGGCTTCAATCCGCAGTTCAGGGTATCCACACCGGCCACCTTCAAGCTGCTCTTCAATGCCATCCTGATGGATAAATACCAACCCCGGTAGTTGAATGCGGAGGGGAGAATTTTTAACGGTTATCGATTAATATTATTTAATATCCGTAATCTTATTTTATTTACATTTGGCAAAATTTTATGTTATGAAACGATCATGTGATTACACCGTGGGCCAGACCACCTTTCTGGTCACTCTCAGAACACTTATCGGGTGGCATTTCCTGTATGAGGGACTGGCCAAGCTGGCAAACCCGGACTGGTCTTCGGCGGCATTCCTTCTGGATTCCAAAGGTTTTCTGAGCGGATTCTTTCAGTCACTGACTTACAAGCCTTCCGTTCTGCAGACGGTGGATTTCCTCAACGAGTGGGGGCTGGTGCTCATCGGACTGGGTCTGATCCTGGGGCTCTTCACCCGTGTCTCGGTCTTTGCCGGGATCGTCCTGCTGACGCTCTATTACCTGTCGCACCCACCTTTTCCGGGCTTGTCCTTTGCCGTCCCCTCCGAAGGAAGTTATCTGATCGTCAACAAGACACTTATCGAGCTGGGAGCCATGCTGGTATTGTACGTCTTTCCCACCAATATCGGTCTGGATGCCATCTTTGCCAGCTTACGGAAGAAAAAATAAAAGAAAACAGTTGAAAAATGGAAGAAAAAGATCAAAACCTGAAGGCCGGTGAGGGTCAGGAGAACAAAGAAACGGAAAACAACAAGGAAACCCCCTCTGCAGGGAAAAAACTGAAACGCCGGGATATCCTGAAAAGCCTGGTCTCAGTGCCGGTGCTGGGTGTTTTTGCCTGGGGATACTATAAAAAGCACCGGTATGAGTCGATGCTCAAGAAAGTGATCCGCGACGAGGTGGGGATGGAATACGCTCCGCCGGTGATGTCTTCGACCCCTTCTTCCGGCAGGCAGCTGCGCCTTGGGCTTGTCGGCTTCGGCATACGCGGCCCGCAGCTGATGAGGGCTGCCGGCTTTGCTCATCCTACCTATATCGATAAACTCCGCAAAGCAGCCGAAGAGAACCCGCGTGACAAACGCTACCAGGAGTTCATGGAGCAGGAAGACCTGAACATCGTCTTCAATGGTGTCTGTGACGTCTTCGATGTCCATGCACAAATGGCGATGGAGACGGCTGCCAATGTCGAACGCAAAGGCAGCGATGCTAAGCTGCCCGGCAATGTGAAGCGTTACCGCACCTATCAGGAGATGATGGCCGCCGACGATATTGATGCTGTAATCATCGCCGCTCCGGATCACTGGCATGCGCCCATCACCATCGAGGCAGCCCGTCACGGCAAGCATGTCTATTGCGAGAAACCGATGACCTGGACCCTCGAAGAGGCTTATGCCGTACGCAAAGAGGTCACGCAGGCAGGGATATCCTTCCAGCTGGGACACCAGGGACGGCAGACCGAGAGCTACATCAAAGCCAAAGAGGCCGTGGAGAAAAACCTGCTGGGCAAGATCAACCTCATCGAGGTGACCACCAACCGCAACGACCCCAACGGAGCATGGGTCTATCCCATCCATCCCAAGGCCTCACCGCAGAACATCGACTGGAAACAGTTCATCGGCCAGGCTCCCTGGCACGACTTCGACCTGAAACGTTTCTTCCGCTGGCGCTGCTGGTGGGATTACAGCACAGGTCTCTCGGGCGACCTCTTCACACACGAATTCGATGCCATCAACCAGATCCTGGAAATGGGGATCCCCCAGTATGCTTCGGGGTCGGGAGGGATCTATTACTTCAAAGACGGTCGCACCGTATATGATGTGCAGCAGGAGGTGTTTGAATATCCCGACCGCAATTTCAGCCTTCTCTACAGTGCTACCCTGGCCAGCAGCAAACGGCGCGGCAAGGTGCTCATGGGGCATGACGGTTACATGGAGCTGGGCAGCACACTCAACATTTATGCCGACAGGCGCTCCGACAGATATAAGAAACTGATCGAGAGCGGTAAGATCAACCCGGAAAGGCCGATCTACTCTTATGTGCCCGGCCGGAAGAACCTGGATGCGGTCACCACGGCTACCGAGCAGTACTTTGCCGGCCGCGGCCTCCTTTATACTTACCGTGGCGGCAAACGCGTCGACACCACTCACCTCCACATCAGGGAGTGGCTCGAAGCCATCCGGAAAGGGACCAAGCCCAGCTGCAACGTCAACAGAGGCTTCGAAGAGGCCGTCACCAACCTCATGGGAGTCATCGCTATGCGGGAGGGCAGACGTGTGGAGTGGGACTACGACAAAGAGCAGATCGTCGGCCTCGAGCCGGTGCCCAAAGAGCTGCAGGTCACCAACCTCAAACCCATCACCTACCTGAGATAAACAAAAAAGGCTGCCGCGGCAGCCTTTTTTGTTCATCGATCATCGATCATTGTTCATCCTTCCTTCGGTCCTGCGGCGATCACTTCGGCGTCCACGTGGGATTCGTATTTCCTGAAGTTATCCCTGAACAGCCCGGCCAGCTTCTGTGCCTGCCGGTCGTAAGCGGCTTTGTCCTGCCAGGTGTTGCGGGGCATGAGGATCTCGGAGGGTGCGCCGGGGCAGGAGAGGGGAACCTGCAGCCCGAACACCGGATCGGTGGTGTATTCCACGTCGTCCAGCAGGCCCTCAAGGGCGGCATTGAGCAGGGCGCGGGTGTACTGTATGGAGATACGCTCGCCCGTGCCGTAAGGACCGCCTATCCAGCCGGTGTTGACCAGCCAGGTGTGCGCCCGGTGCTCCTCGATCTTGCGTCCCAAAAGTTTGGCATACACCGTCGGATGCATGGGCATGAACGGTTCCCCGAAACAACTGCTGAAAGTGGCCTGCGGCTCGGTGATGCCACGCTCGGTGCCGGCTACCTTGGCCGTGTACCCCAGCAGGAACTGATACATCGCCTGCGCCGGCGTCAGCCGCGCGATCGGCGGCATCACGCCGAAGGCATCGGCGGTGAGGAAGATCACGTTTTGCGGCTGTCCCGCCGTTCCCGTTTCGGAGGCATTG
>CAZYQV010000317.1:0-4112 GCA_964649775.1 uncultured Rikenellaceae bacterium | reverse complement strand
TCAGCCAGCATGCCACCGGGGATGCTCATCGGCATGATCTTCTTCTCCATGACCCTTTTCTCTGTGAGTGGATCCCTGGCCAATGTTCCCTATATCGATATCCTTGGAAAGTCGATTGTCCGTGAGGACCGCAAGCGATTTTTTACTGTGCGTCAGATCATTAACAGCGGCGGTATCCTGATCTCGGCCCTGGCAGTCAGGCAGGTGTTGCGGTCGTGGGATTTTCCGGTGAACTATTCGGTTAGCTTCTGGCTCGCTTCCGGATTGTTGCTCGTGGCTGCTGCCGGCTTTATATCCGTCAGGGAAGTGCCTTCTTCCCAACCCCGTGAGGGCAGGGGGGTGAAAGTTTTTTTAAGACGGGTGGTGCCCGAACTGAAACGTTATCCCAACCTGGTCTACTACCTCTTTATTCTGAATACCACGGGCATCGCCATGACCTTCGTGCCGTTCATGATCATGCTGGCCAAAGAGACCTCGGGCATCTCTTCCGGTTTCGTGGGCAACCTGATCCTGCTGAAAGTGTCGGGGATGGTCCTGCCCAGCCTGGTGCTCTATTTTTATCACAAAAAGTATTCCTACAAACGGGTGCTGAAGATCAGTGTGGTGCTGGGAGGATTGCTGCCGCCCCTGTCGTTGCTGCTGGTACACCAGCCCGCACTCTACCAGTATCTCTTTGTCCTCTCCGGTATCTACCTGGCCCTCTACAGGATAGCCATCAATGGTATCCTGATCGAGATCTCCAACGACGAGAACCGTACTTTCTTTGCCGGGATCAGTGGCGCAGGCAATATTCTGGCTTCGCTGTTGCCCGTCTTTTCCGGCATGTTCATCCTCTGGTTCGGTTATACGGCGGTCTTCCTGGTCCTGGCCTTTCTGATCTTTTCGGGATATTATTTCGCCAGCCGTCTGGAGTGTTCTGCAGCAGGAAAAAATAATTGATTTTTGACTAAATTGCATTCTTTTTTTAACGATGTCTAACATAAAATATATCAAGCCATGCTGGAACTGAGAAATCCTTTTCTGATGCCTCCCATCAAGCTGGGATACAGCTTTGGTGACGGGAAAGTGACACACAAGCACATTGAGTTTTACACAGAACGGTCCGGATATCTCGGGGCGATCATCCCGGAACCTTTTTATCTGGATGCCGGCTTGCGGGAGATCCCCACACAGATGGGCATCGATGCTGACGATAAGCTGGAAGGCTTGCAGCGTCTCACGGATCATATCCATCAGACAGGAGCAAAGGTGATCGCCCATCTGAACCATCCGGGACGCATGGCCAATCCCAAGATACCGGGCAACTATCATATCTCCTCCTCCGACCAGCCCTGTGAGAACGGTGGCGCCGTACCCCGCAGGATGGAGAAAGAGGACTTCAAAAAAGTGACGCAACTCTTTGTTGATGCTGCCGTGCGGGCCCAAAAAGCCGGTTTTGATATCCTGGAGCTGCAGTTCGGCCACGGTTACCTGATGGCCCAGTTCCTCTCTCCCCGGGTGAACGACCGCACCGACGAGTATGGCGGCTCCCCGGAGAACCGCATGCGTTTTCCGCTGGAGGTGCTCGACGCCGTGAAAGCGGCGGTGACACTGCCCGTGATCGTGCGTATCAGCGGCGATGATATGATCCCCGACGGCATCCATCTGCCGGAGATGATCGGCTTCTCAAAAAAGCTGAAAGAGCATGGGGCGGAGGCGATCCATGTCTCTGCCGGGACGGTATGCTCCACACCACCGTGGTTCTTCCAGCACATGTTCGTGCCTAAGGGCAAGACATGGGAGTTCGCCCAAAAGATACAGGAAGCGGTGGGGATCCCGGCTATCTTCGTCGGCCAGATCAATACGGTAGAAGATATAGACCGTCTGAAGAACGAGTTCGGTGCGCAGTACATCGCCATTGGCCGGGGGCTGGTGGCCGACCCGCTGATGGTGGGGAAATACCTGGGCGAGGTAGATGGTGAGATACGTCCCTGCCTGGCCTGCTCGGAAGGGTGTCTCGGCGGGGTGCGTGCCGGCAAAGGACTGCACTGTGTGGTCAACCCGCTCGCCGGCGAGACCTTCGAAGAGCTGAGGCCGGCGGCAGAGAAGAAAAAGATCGCCATCGTGGGGGGAGGCCTCGCCGGCATGGAGGCGGCCCTTACCCTCAACGAACGGGGTCACGAGGTGGTACTCTATGAGAAAGAGGAACTGGGCGGACAGTTCAACCTGGCATGGCTGCCCCCTAAAAAAGGATCGCTCAGGAAGATCGTCGATTTTTACAAAAGCCAGCTGCAGGAAGAAAAGATAGAGGTGAGGAAAGAAGAGGCCGACGAGGAAAAATTGCTCGGGGGAGGCTACGACGCCGTGATCCTGGCCACGGGATCCAAACCGGCCATCCCGCCCATCAACGGACTGAAAAAATACTTCTGGACAGAGTTCCTTTTTGATGAGAATATGCCGGAGAACAAGACGGTGGTCATCATCGGCGGCGGCCTCATCGGCATAGAGGTGGCCAGCAAGCTGGTAGAGAAGAACAACCGGGTGATCATCGTGGAGATGCTGGAAGAGGTGGCCCGCGGCATGGAGATGATCGAGAAGGTGATGACCCTGAAGAAACTCAGGGAGAAAGGGGTGGAGATCTTCACGGAAACGAGGGTCACCACCGTAAATGGCGACAAGGTGACGCTCGAGGGCAAAGAGAACAGGACACTCGAAGGGATAGACCACATCGTCCTGGCCACGGGCATGAAGAGCTTCAACCCTCTCTATGACAAGATACAGGATAAGATACGCACCTATGTGATCGGCGATGCCAAAGCGGTGGGCAAGGCCGACGATGCCATACGCGACGGCTACAGCATAGGTCTTACATTATAAACTGAAAAATATGAAAGCATTCGGACCGATACCGTCCAGGAGACTGGGGCAGAGCCTGGGCATCAACAACATCCCGCCCAAAGTGTGTTCCTACTCCTGTGTCTATTGCCAGCTGGGCAAGGCCATCATCATGGACACGGAGCGGAAAGCCTTCTTCGATCCTGATGAGCTGGTGGAGGAGGTGAAGGAGAAGGTGCGGCAGGTGCAGGCAGACGGCGGCCACATCGATTATCTCTCTTTCGTCCCCGACGGCGAGCCGACCCTCGACCTCAACCTGGGCCGCGAGATACAGGCCCTCAAACAGACCGGCATCAAGGTAGCCGTGATCACCAACGCCAGCCTCCTGTGGCGGGAGGATGTGCGGCAGGACCTGATGGGCGCCGACTGGGTGTCGGTGAAGGTCGACTCGGTGTTGCCGGAAGCCTGGAAAAAGACCGACAAACCCCACAAAAACCTTGACCTGAACATGATCCGCCAGGGCATCCTGCAGTTTGCCGATGAGTATCAGGGGACCCTCATGACCGAGACAATGCTGGTGAAAGGATACAACGACGGGAAACAGTCGATCATGATGACCGCCACCTGTCTGGAGAAGGTCGCTCCCAACACTGCATACATCGGCATCCCCACACGGCCCACGGCCTTCAACGGAGTGATGCCGGCGGATGAGGAGGCCATCAATTATGCCTATCAGGAGTTCCAGCAGCATGTGCAACACGTCGAGCTGATCCTGGGCTATGAGGGCAATGCTTTTGCTACCACCGGCAACGCTGAGGAAGATATCCTCAGCATTACGGCCGTGCATCCCATGCGCCGCGAGGCGGTGGAGGAGTTGCTACACAAAGCGGGAAAGGACTGGAGCCTGGTGGAACAGATGGAAAAAGAGGAAAAAGTGCGGGTCACCGAATACAACGGACATACTTTTGTGATGCGCCGTCTGAGGAAAAACCTGGTAGTGTGACGAACAACGAACAATGACCATCTATATTCTCAACGACAACCGACCGAAGACCCCTTTCGGTTCCGAACACGGCCTCTCCTGGCTGATTGAAGCCGGAGGGGAGAGGGTGCTTTTCGATACGGGACCTTCGGATATCTTCCTGCGCAATGCGGAGAAGATGAAGGTGTCGCTCCGGGATGTCGACAAGGGGGTGCTGAGCCACGGGCATTATGATCATGGTAACGGCCTGCCATGGTTACAGCGGGATCTAGGCCGGCAGCTGATCTGTCATCCGGCAGCTTTCGACCCCAAATAT
>CAZYQV010000316.1:0-4406 GCA_964649775.1 uncultured Rikenellaceae bacterium | reverse complement strand
TCTTCGTGCGGTGGCCGGCGGGACTGCCGCGCCACACCACCTATGACCTGCCGGTGAGCTCGATGGACATCCTGGTCACCTCGGTGGCTGCCGGCGGCGGCGACGCACAGCAGCTCGTCGACAGCATCGCACAGGCACGCCACCCGCAGGAGTGGGCCCGTGTGCAGAAACGCAAAAGACTCCGCGCCGGCGAAGGATGGCAGCTCGACGGCGTCAACCTGATCCCCTACCTGAAAGGCACCACAGAAGGTCCGCCCCACCCACGCCTCTGCTGGCGCCGCGCCGCCGTAGCGGCCATACGCGACGGCGACTGGAAACTGATACGCATGCCCGACAGACCGCCGCTGCTCTATAATATACGCAGCGATATGTCAGAACAACACAACCTTTTCTGGCAGGAAAAAGATGTCGCCGACAGACTGATGAAAGAACTCTTCAACTGGGAGAAACAGCTGGCCCACCCCGCCTGGCGTACTGAGCCTTTCTGGATACAGTATAACATCAAACTGTACGACAAGAAATATGATCTGACACAGCCGGAGGGGAGGTAGGAGTTGCGAGTTGTGAGTTGTGAGTTGTGAGTTGGCGTAAAGACAAGAGACAAGAACCAAGAACCAAGAGCCAAGAGCTTTTCAACTTTTCAACCCCATCATCTTTCACCCGCCGTAGCTCCGCGGTCCCCGAGTGATTACGGCATGCCTGAATCGTATCGAGGGGCAGGAGCGAAGGCGGGGCTTCATGCAGGACAACATAGTTACAACAGCCTGAACTGCTCCGGAATACATTGTCCCGTTTTTTAACACCTTCCTCATAAACGCTGCGGATTACTGATCTTGCGGTCATAGGCCCATCCGCTATTTAGCGGAAATCTCCACAATTTTGTAATTTTTTTACTCTTCTCCATTGATCATATTTTCTTAGCTTTGCACCGGTCTGAAAAAAAACAGTATATTTATGATCATGAAAAAGCTTTTTATTACGGTCATTCTGATGGCTGCAGTTCTGTTCATCTCCTCCTGCACCAAGGAGGGACCGGGTGGCAGCGGCACCATCACAGGGACGGTAACCGTACATCTTTATGATAAAGGGTTCCGGGTGATGCAGGGCTCCTACCCTGCTGCCGATGAGGATGTCTTCATTGTATATGGCACGGGCGACGATGTCTCCAACGACACCAAGACGGGTCCCGAAGGCACCTTTGAGTTCAAATGGCTCACCAAAGGCACCTACAAGATCTTCGTTTATACGAAAGACCCCCTGGCTTTTCCTTCCGGCATCAAGACCGTAGAGAAAGAGGTCAACCTCTCCTCCAACAAGAGCAACGCCGATGTGGGAGAGCTGATCATCTACAAGACGGCGGACGTGAATGACGGTCATGCTCTTCTGCATGGCAAAGTATACCAGATCAACTGGTCGAAGAACTATGATTATATCATCGACACCACCTATGCCTACGAGGTACCTATCTACCTGGTGTATGAGGATGATGCTACCTACAGCGAGCGTAAGCGTGTCCTGGATGACGGCACCGTTGCTTTTCCCAACCTGATCATGGGCCGTTACAAGGTGGTCGTCTACAGTGAAGACCGCAGCGACAACGGCGCCCTCGTCCCCAGGGCCGTCACCATGACCATCGACGAGCCTTACCAGCAGGTCGACTTCGGCAAGATCTATATCGACAAAGAAAAATAGACCGTTTACTCCGGCATAATGAAGACCTTCCGCAGACTCTTTTTCTTTTTTCTCTTCCTGGTGCTGCCGCTCCTGCCCGCCAGGGCACAGGCCTCCGGCGAGTGGTTCACGGCCGGTATCAGCTTCAACCTGCCGAAGAAGTTCAGTGCGAAGGTCTCCACCGGCGAACGCTTCCTCAACACCGGCATCGGCCTGGTGAAGTATCTCTTTCAGTTTGAGGGAGGATATAAGATCAACAAGCATTTTGATGTGGCCCTGATCTACAGGACAGCCTGGAGGATAGAGAATGACGGGCGGTACCATTACCGCGACAAGCTGATGGCCGAGATCAGCGCCGACCAGTCGGCCGGGCGTTTCACTTTCGCCAACCGCCTGCGCTACCAGCGACGTACGAAGAGCTACCGCGAAGACGACTGGGACGCCATCCCCCTGCAACACCTGCGTGACAAGGTGTCGGTCGAATACAACATCCGCAAATGCAAGCTCACACCCGTCGTTTACGGTGAATTTTTCTTCCCCCTTTATGCTTTCAGAACCCGCACCGTCGACGAGGTACGCCTCGGCGCCGACATGAAGTACAAATTCAACAAGCACCACGCCGTCAAAGGAGGCATCATGGTCCAGAACGGTGTGGTGGGGATACCGGTGAGCGCGGTGTGGTTCAGGATGGGGTATACGTATAGAATAAAGTTATAAGTGACTAAAGTTTTTTTTGGAGGGAGGTGATAAAAGGATTTCACCAGGTCCTTGCGGTAAGGAACATAGCTGCGACGCAACGAGCCCTTCAAACCCATCGTATCTGTTCGGGCTTCAAGCATCAAGGATCGGGCTTTATTTTGTATCTTCGCATCCTGGTTATGGAGCATAATTTTCAGCAAAATATCAGCAAGGAAGAAATAATGAGCCTGCCGGTGGGCAGGTACGAGGGGGAGATCACCTGTGTCGACAGCCGCCGTCATCTGGAGAAAGTATTATCGCAGTTATGGCGCGAACCCTTTCTGGGCTTCGACACCGAGACCCGTCCCTCCTTTAAGAAAGGAGAGACCAACCCCATCGCCCTGGTGCAGCTGGCCACAGCCGACAGGGCCTGGCTCATCCGTCTCAACCGTACCGGCTACCACCGCGGTTTGTGGCGTCTCTTCACCGACGACAAGGTGCTCAAGATAGGCATAGGTCTCCAGGACGATCTGCGCAAGCTGAAAGAGATCCATCCTTTCGAGCCGGAGGGCTTTGTCGAATTGCAGGAGTATGTACGCGATTACGGCATCGAAGATGCCAGTCTGGTGAAGATCACCGCCCAGGTGCTGGGCTTCCGTGTGTCGAAGGCACAACGCCTCTCCAACTGGGAGGCGGAGAAGCTCACCGGCAAACAGCAACAATACGCCGCCACCGACGCATGGGTGTGCTACAAGATATATCACAAGCTTAACACCTCCCGGCCATGAGCCGTACACGCATCATCCTGAAGTCGGGCAAGGACCAGTCGCTGCACCGCTACCATCCCTGGGTCTTCTCGGGAGCCATCAAAAAGATCACCGGGCCGGTCACTGAAGGAGACCTTGTGGACGTAGAAAACAACAAGGGCAACTTTCTCGGCACAGGCCATTACCAGCCCGGCACCATCGCCGTACGTATCCTCTCCTTTGAGCCGGTGAATCCCGGCGAGGCCTTCTGGCGCAACCGTCTGGAGCAGGCTTACCGTTTGCGGACATCGCTGGGACTGACAGACAATCCTGAGACCAATGTCTACCGTCTCGTCTTCGGCGAGGGCGACCGTCTGCCGGGCCTCATCATCGACCACTACGACGGTGTGCTGGTGATGCAATTCCATTCGGTGGGCATGTATCTGCTGCGCGATACCTTCGCAACGATCCTGCAGGAGATCTATGACGGCCGTCTGAGGGCTGTCTATGACAAGAGCGAGGGCACCCTGCCCCACAAGGCCAGGATCAGCCGTGCCAACGGCTGGCTGCTGGGCAAGGAGAAGGAGACAGAGGTGAATGAATACGGTCACCGTTTTCTGGTCAACTGGGTGCAGGGACAAAAGACCGGTTTCTTCGTCGACCAGCGGGAAAACCGCCGGCTCATCGGACAGCTGTCCCACGACCGCAATGTGCTCAACCTCTTCGGATATACCGGCGGCTTCTCGGTCTATGCCCTGGCCGGCGGCGCTGCCCTGGTACATACCGTCGACAGCTCGGCACAGGCGGTGAAGATGAGCCGTGCCAACGCAGAACTTAACTTCGGCAGGAAAGCTCCCCACAAAGGCATCGTCGCCGACGCCTTCGAATGGCTCGACAAGGCCGATACTGAATATGATCTGATCATCCTCGACCCGCCGGCCTTTGCCAAGCATCACAACGTGCTGCACAACGCCCTGCAGGGCTACAAACGTCTCAATGAGAAAACTCTCCGCAAGATACGTCCCGGTGGCATCCTCGCCACCTTCTCCTGCTCGCAGGTGGTGAGCCGTGAGCAGTTCCGCCAGAGCGTCTTTGTCGCCGCCGCCAACGCCGGCCGCCACGTGCAGATCCTCTGGCAGCTCACACAACCCGCCGACCACCCCGTCAGCATCTTCCATCCAGAAGGAGAATACCTGAAAGGACTGGTAGTGAGAGTGGAATAGGAAGAGGAGTTTTGAGTTTTGAGTTGTGAGTTGTGAGTTGTGAGTATCGAGTTGTGAGTTAAAGGTTTTTTGTGTGAACAATATCTTC
>CAZYQV010000315.1:0-7698 GCA_964649775.1 uncultured Rikenellaceae bacterium | reverse complement strand
CTTTGGCCTTCAGTTTCGTGGGGACATGGGCGATGGTGAACGTCGCCGACAGGCAGGCCGCCACCGTCAGGGTATAAGCCGTTTTGGGCACATCTTCCATCTTCTCAAAACAGCCGTCGTGCACCTGCTGCACCAGGGTCTCCTCATCGAGGGGGGAGATCTTGAAGAAAGCAGGATCATCAAAATCACAGTAGGGAGGGTCGATGAACGCCAGGTGCCCGCTCTCGCCTATCCCCAGGATCATGATGTCGATGGGCTCTTCCGTCAGGAGGGCTTTGTAACGCTTCACCTCCTCTTCCGGATCTTCCGCAGCGCTGTTGATGGGATAAAAATGCGCTTCGGGCTTGAAAGCGAACAGACGGTCTACCAGGAACTGGCTGAACGACTGGGGATGATCTATGGGCAGCCCCACATAATTGTCCATGTGGAAAGCATACACTTTCGACCAGTCGATATCCTCCCTCTCACCGAGGTACTTCAGAAAATCGTTCTGCGAAGGAGCAGAGGCAAAGACCATCCGTACCCTCCCCTTTTCCGCAATCACTTTGTTCATCACCCCCGCCACGGCATGCGCAGCATCTTTCCCCAGCAGATCACGGTTCTCATATTCCCTTACGTGCAGTTTGTGGCTGTTGAATTCCCTCACCAGCCCTTCGCCGGTAAAAACAGGTTGCAATTCCATAATATTGTTCCTCCTTTCATTAATGATACCTATTATATATTATATCCCGGTCTGCAGAAATTTCCTCACACCGGGACCGGAGGAATGATCATTCTTTTTCAGGATCATTAATACAGGATCGTGATCACCGCGCCATGGAGACAAAAAGGAAGACCAGATAGGCCGGGCTGCTTCGCAAAGCTTCGAAAAGGAGGAGCTGTCCGCTGCATCCCAGCAGCCCTGTGGAGAACCCCATGATCAGGGAGCGTTGTCCCTCTCCAGAGAGCCTTTCACCAGATAGAGGGCAGCCCCCTCATCCCCCGGAAAAGGGCGGACATCAGGGCATAGAGCAACCACCTGTTCCCGTTTTTACCGTTGTTTATCCGGCAAGTGTCCGGCTACAGACCCCTCTACAGAGCAATGGCTTTGATACCTGTCGTTTCACAGAAATCCACCAGGTCCTCGTACAGGGTATCCCCATACCCCAGCACAGCATATTCGTTGTTCCAGGACTCCAGCAACTGGTCCGGATCACAGTGGACGGTGACGAAGGCATGCGGCCAGAAAGGCACTCCGCATTCTTTTCTCCGTTCCTCCACCACCTCGTCGGGCAGACGATTGACGGTACAGCGGGTGATCACCATCTCAAACTGTCCGTCATGCCGGCCCAGTCGTGCCAGCACACCCTCTCCGCTCTTACAGGTGAGGTTCACCGACAATCCTCCTGCCTCCCCCTCGGTAGGGATACCGTGTTCCGCAAAAGATGCTTTCTCCCCATCACCCACAAGGGAAGGAGGAACAGCGCCGTCACCGATGATCTTGATCTCACGCGTGGTCTTATCCACATGCTGCAAGTCTCCGTAATACACCGGGTCATCACTCAGGTCGGTCAGTAACCTGACCGTCATGGCGGTATTGAAATCGCTCAGGGTGGAGGTGGGCACTCTCTCCTCAAGCATCATGCTCTGCGCAAAACAGGTGGCACTGTAGTCATCCCCAAGGCCGGGGAATGACTGGATCGTATAAAAATCCCATTTTTCTTTTTTCACAAGTTTTTTTATGGCGAGATAGAGACGTATTGAACGCTCCGAAGCATCGTCTTCAGGGACAGGATCAGAGAAGAGGGTCTGTATCTTTTCCCTGGCAGCATTGACCTCGTCCTCCGGGATGCTTTTTGCCACGTTCAGCAACTCGGTGGTATCCCTTGAATCTATGTCCACACCAAATACTTTCATCCACTGGGAAGGATCAGCCACCCCACAGGTCTGTCCCATTCCTCTCCCTCCGAAAACACCTATGGTGCTCATGTTCAGGGTGTTTCTCTCATGACTGGCCCTGCACCAGGAGACGATCCTGCCAATGCTCTCCGGATCATCATAACTGCCGTATACAAAACGGTGAGAGAGGCCAATCTCTTTCATGGCACCATGCATGACCAGCCCTCCTACGGGCCGCCAGCCCTGTGATCCCGGGTGGGTCCATATCACGATCCCCTTCCCCGAAAAACTGAAATCCCTTATGGCGCCGACCAGATGGGCCGCCCACACCCACGTGCCGGAGAAAAGGACCACTGCGTCGAGATCATCCATTTTCTTGTATTTGCCGAAACAGGCCCGGGCCTCCTCTTTTGTGGCCAGCACAACGTCATGCACGATCAGCTCCAGCCCGGCAGCTTCCAAAGCTTTCCCGGCCCGCTGCAATAATAATTCATCTATGAAAAGATCCCCCTGGGGATCACGGAGGCCATCCTTATGAACCCCGTAAACGATAAAAGCAACTTTTGGTTTGATCATTTTAATAATTTTTATTGAACGGTCAGACAATTTTTAACAAATGAGATCTGCAAATATACCGGCAGGACAGGGTCTCTCCAAAAGGATTCACTGTTTTTTCTTTTTCCGGCAGAAATCATGATAGTTTTCCAGGATCCCTTTTCCCGGGGCAACCGCAGGATCCAGACCGGAAACCTCCCGTATCACGGCCGCGATGCCCTGCCCGCTGATCATCTCCTGCAGCTGCACAGCCTTGGGGTCTCCCGGGTGATCATAACAGTAAGCAGCCCCGGCGACCCGCTCAATATAACCGGTTTCGATACCGTAATCCATACACAACCTTATACTGCCCACGATGCGCTCGTTATGGCCCAGTTTGCGGATGGGGTCGCCCACCACCCGTGTCAGAGGATCTTTCAGCATGGGATTGCCAAAACGGACGATCACATCACGGATGATCTCACGGTGTTCTTCTTCCCTGATATCATCAGGATATCTTTTTGCCAGGGCCCCGGCGGTTTCGTCCAGTGCGCCCCGGAAGATCTCCAGCAGCGCATCGTCACGGAAGGTCTCATCCACATACGTATATCCCTTCAGGTATCCCAGATAACCCATGGCAGCATGCCCCAGGTTGTGGGTGTGCAGCTTCCTGGCAAACTCCGCTTCAATATTAACTCCCTCCATCCCTTCTATTGCCGGGGCGGGAGCACGACGGGCCGCCTTGTCATAAGGCCATTTATGATAAGCATCGGCCACAACAAACAAAGGGCCTTCACTAGCAAAACGCTTGTCGGGAGCAGGGACCATGCGTGCCACGCTCGTACCTACAAAACCGATGTGTTCTTCCGCCCACTGCCGCTCGCCGGTGGTGAGCTGCTCAAAGACGTACGCTTTCAGCTTGTCGCCGGCACCATACATATTCTCGCACAGATAGATATCCACAGGGCCTTCTCCTCTTGCCATCCTTCGCCGGATACCGACCACCACAAGGGGGGTGATCGCCTGAAGATTGTTGACACCCACCGCTGTGCCCGCCACATCGGCCGTGGCAAAAAGTTCCGCTACCGTGTCGGTCTCTTCCGCAGCCGTTGCTTCCAGGTCATCAATGAGCAGATCGACCTCTTTCCCGGAATAAGCATCCAGCAGCCGCAAAGGGTACTCACCTGCACTGTTGAGCATCTCCGCCAGTTCGCGGCGGTATTCCACAAAGATGAGGCGGTAGCCCGCTTCATGGAAAAGTTGTCCCATGAACCCCCTGCCGATGTTGCCGGCTCCGAAGATCATTGCTTTTTTCATTTTCTTATTTTTATTGTCCACAGGGAGGTTTATAATCCGCTTCCGCCCCTTTGGGCACCACACAGATCACACCCAGGGGTTCCGTCTTGCTGGCATTGATTAACTGATGATCTTCCCACCCCGGAATAAAAACAGCCATGCGGGGTGTGATCTCGTGTTCGCCGTTGCTGCCTCTGACCCATCCTTTTCCGCTCACTATAAACACCTCATGTTCGTGTTCATGGTTCCCGTAATGGGTACTTCCTCCGGGGGGTATCTCGATATACCGCATCTCAAAGTGGGGAGCCCCGTGTTCACTGGCTATCAGCCAGTATACCTTGTTGCCCGAGGGCGACTGGCACATAAAGTTCTCGTCGATGTTGTTAAAGATCATGATCTCTCCTTTTTTGTTTAACTTAAATATTTATCTCTGTAAGCTTTTTATAGAGCTCTTTATACTTTTCAAACTTCCGGTCATATACCTCCCGGAAAGCAGGGTTGGGCAGCAGTTCTCCTTTCAGCCGCACCCATTCTCCGGCGATCTCTTTTGCCGGTCTGCCGGTATGGGCGGCACAGGCCAGCATGGCGCCTCCCATGCATCCTGCTTCGCTGACGTCGGGAAGGAGGACACGTTTCCCCAGGACATCGGCTTTGAGCTGTGACAAGACCTGTGAGCGGGCACCCCCGCCGACAACACGCAGTACATCGATCCTGTACCCGGCCTGCTCCAGGATCTCGAGGTTCAGTCTCATCTCCAGGGCCACCCCCTCCAGGAGGCCACGCAAAAATTCTCCCCGTTGCGTATTGAGACGCAACCCCAGGATGGCTCCTTTTGTAGCGGTATCAAAGTGAGGGGTCCCCGAAGGGGTGAAATACGGCAGGACCATCAGGCCGGAAGGGGTGTCTCTCATTTGTGAGAGGATCAGCTCGTAAGGGTCGGCGCCTGTTTTGGCAGCTTCTGCTTTTTCATGGGCGCCGAACTCATCCCTGAACCATTTCAGCAGGTTGCCGCCGGTAAGGCTGTAGGCCAGCGTGACATACATCCCTTCGACAGCATGGTCGTAGACACAATAGTTGTTTTCTCTCAAGGTATCTGAAAAGACCGGTTTCTCCAGGGCGGGCGTGATACATTCGACCGTTCCCATGGCATAGATGGCTGATCCTGCGGTGGTACTACCGGCACCCAGGGCAGCACAGGGCTGGTCATGGCCTGCCGTTACGACAAAGACCTCCCGTCCCAGGCCCAGCTCTGCAGCAAGGGCGGGGTTCACCCTGCCGGCAATACGGCCGGAAGGCAGGGGCCGCGCCAGCTTGTCGGGCGACAACTCCAGCGTCTCCAGGATCTCCTCGCTCCAGCGATGCTGCAGCACATCGAAGAGCATCGTCCTGCCGGCCAGCGACCAGCTGATGGCCGGATCTACCCCCAGACGGTACTGCATCAGATCCTCAAAACAAAGAAACTTGTCCGTCCTGTCCCATACCTCCCTGTGATGTTCTTTCAGCCACAACAATTTGAAGAGCGAGAACATGGGGTGTGCTGTCTGTCCCGTGATGCGGTACAGCCGCTCCACCCCGAAGGTACGTGGCCAGGTCTCGACATAAGGCAGGGGCCGCAGGTCGGAAGTGATCATGGCCGGTGCCAGCGTCCTGCCCTCTTTGTCGACAGGCGTGAAAGCCTCCCCCTGACAGGAGATACCCATGCCGGCCACCGTTGGTCCGTCCAGGGTGGCCGTACACTCTTTTATCACCTCAAAACAGCGGGAGATCACCTCGTCGGGATCCAGCTCAGCCCCGCCATCTTCCGTAAACCGGACATCATACATGCGGAACGCCTCCGCCACCTGACGGCCCCCTTCGTCAAACACAGCCGCCTTACACCGGCTGGTACCTATGTCCAATCCCAGATAATGCATGCAATCTTACTTTAACGATACCACATCTCCAGATAGGTACGTACCACTTTCTTCATCTCTTCAAAAATAACAGCCTGCCGGTAGGTGGTCGTAAAATGAGCGAGCGAAAGAGGGGAGGTATGATCCGCCTTCTCTCCCAGCAGACCCTCTTCCAGCCACGCACTGGCATTCGCCGGTCCTGCTACTTTGGCAGCGTTCTCCAGCATGTCGCGGAAAAGCACCGGCGTGGTATCCCTTTCCAGGGCCGTCCAGATGTTCACCTTCCGGATGCCGTCGTGAAACAGCTCCCGCAGGTTATCCCGCGAGACCGACGATGTGCCGTGCAGGCACAGACGGCCACCAATACGTTCGGTGATCTTCCTCGCCAGCGCATGCTGGTACTCCAGCGTGGCAGCATCGGCACGATGCTCCGTTCCCAGGTTGGCCACGATGATGTCCACCCCCGTCTCCCTGAAATATTTCTCTGCCATCTCCGGCGTGGTGTAATTGTCGGCACTGGCATTGATCTCGTCACAGGCGCCCTCGATAAGGATCTTGTGACGCTGTTGTTCGACAAAAGCCGCGGTTTTTTTCGTGTTCTCCGCCAACGAATAGATGGAAGCATCATACATGATGGAAGAGAACTGGCTCATATCCCAGCGACTCAGAAAATCTTCGTTGATATCAGGCTGCACATGATCCAGATGGACCATCACCCGCAGTTTTCCATAGGGAGACTCAGGCGAGCAAAGGAGATTCAGATCGCTCATAAAAAGTTTTAATCCAAGCTCCCATTGCCGCGCATGTGTATAGAGCACCGCCTGCGAACGGTGGTCATAGTTGACCGTGACGCCGATGATGATGGGCAGGTCCTCCTGACCTGTCTTTTCACCGAATTCTTTGGTGGCACCCAAAATACCCTCCAGGGAAGTCAGATTCTCGGCATTAAAAGCCGGCAATACCCATTTCTTCTCTTCTGCTTCCGCATAAAGATCTTTTACCTGTTGCAAATCAGTGATCAGTGGCATAGTTATCAGTTTTTATTGTTAAAAATGTTCCGGAAAACGACCCATTGAACAGATGATATCGGCGGGACCTGTTGGCAAACCCCCATCACCCCATGGCAGATGCACATTTTCTGAACGAACCACCTGTGAAGATTTCCCTTCACAGGAAAGAGCGGCAATCCTGTCTCCGTCTTCCGGATCAGATGATACCTCCCCCAGTCCGTATTGCTTAAAATGCGTCATTCTTACTCTTTTCTCCTGTCTCTTTTCCTGAAAAAGAAACCGGCATCAGAAAAAAAATATCATTATTTGCAAATTTATGGGGTAATACAGGAAAATGAATAGCTATTCTTAACGAATAAGTGTAATATTTTAATATGTTGCATGGATTATTTTCTTTTCAATACCATGGTCCCCGATAATTTTTGATTGTGATAATGTATTTGATAAAAATAGATCCCACCCGGCAGGTCATCAGCCTGCCATGTGAGGGTATGGTCTCCTGCCTGGTATCGTGACGCCGGGAAAGAAAGGATCTTTTTCCCCATCATATTGAAGATATTTACCGACACCTCGCCCGGCTGAGGAATATGAAAGGTGATCCGTGTCTTCCCCCGGAAAGGGTTGGGATAACATACGGCAGAGAAATCTCCGGAGGATGAAGATACATGAGGGGTAAAGGTCGTGATGCCTTCTTTCCCGAAAATACGGAATTCGGAGATGCTCGCCCACGTACCGTCGTAGGTAGTGGTGTCCGCTCCCAGAACGGTGAGACGCACATACCGGCCAACGACCTTGGGAAAATAATCGATGATGGGATGATCTACCGAACCCCGTTGGGTGTTTTCGCTCCTGTCCACGATCAGTTTATAGGCCGTATCTCCCTCCTCCCGGCAGGTGACCGTATAACGGTATGCCCGGTCGAGAAAACAGACCAATTCCGTTTTCATGAGCGTGTCGTTCATGCCGAGATCAACCTCGGCCCATTGGGGCATGGGGCCGGCCGACCAACGGTTGTCATCCACCCCCACAATGCTGTCTACGATGTTTTGTACACCATGGGCTTCGTTCTCCTGACTCGAACAGGTGAC
>CAZYQV010000314.1:0-7389 GCA_964649775.1 uncultured Rikenellaceae bacterium | reverse complement strand
TGGTTAGTGGTTAGTAGTTCGTAGTTTTGAGTATCGAGTATTGAGTTTCGAGTTAGCCGGAACATTGCGAGACCCAATGCAGCCCTCCCGAAACTAAGACAAAGCCTGACTTTGCGAGGCTTTGTCCGCCGTAGTCCCGGCTGCCGGGACGGAGGCGGAACGAGCCGTGGCAATCCCATCAAATTTACACGCGTCTATCTCGCTTTATCGCATCATCGCTTTATCGCATCATCGCTTCGCTCAGCCCACTCGGGGTTCGGAAGACCTTCGACTCTTCGACTTTTCAACCTCCCGTCACTTCCCGTGTGGTGTCAGGTCGGGCAGGGGGGCGTCGCCTTTGACGAAGCGGTCGAGCCACATGCGTATCTGGCGGTACACCTCGCGGTTGTGTTCGGTGAGGCCGTGGTCGCCGCCTTCGAGCATCACCAGGCGGTAGGGGATCTTTTCTTTCTGAAAAGCTTCCGCCATATCGAGGGCCATCTGCGGCACCACGCGCCAGTCGGCCGTGCCGTGCAGCATGAGCACGGGGGTGGTCTTGCAGATGCGGTCGACATGCCGGATCGCCGAGCGTTCGTCGAGCGACTGCTCTTTGTGTTGAGCATAGCCGGGGATGACGTCGTAGTAGACCTCCTCCATGTCGGGGCGGCAGGCCATCATCATGAAGAGGTCGGAGAGGCCGCCGCCCACCACGGCGGCGCGGAAGATACCGGTACGCATGAGGGTCAGGTAGGTCATCATGCCGCCGCGTGACCAGCCGAAGATGCCGAGGCGGCTGCTGTCCACCTCCGGCAGGCCTTTCAGCAGCGGCACCATATTGAGCACATCGTCCACATCTTTGCCGCCGAACTCTTCATGGCCTTCGCCGCCGTCGTTGCCGCGGTACTGGCTGCCGGCCACCACATAGCCCATGGCCGCCACCCGTCCCATGACGAAGGCTACCTTGAAGGAGGTGATCTTGCCGAACTCCTTGTTGCCGCCCCGGTTGTAGACGATGCCGGGATAACGGCCCGGCGTTTTGGGGTAGACCAGGTATCCCTTCACCTTCAGCCCGTCGCTCAGGTAGGTGATGCGCTCAGCCGTGACGGAGTCGAGATAACGGTATTTGGTCTTAAGCACACGCCGTCCGGCGACGGTGTCGTACAGCCGGCTCTGCAGCTCGGGGAGCGCTTTCAGGTCAACGACGCGGCGGTCGACGATCGTGCCGTCCTGAGCGTCGAGTGAAGAAGAGGAAAGAGATAAGAGTAAGATCAGAACAAATAAAACGATGGCGGATGATTTCATGGTGCGGTATGTTTCACGCAAAGGACGCAGAGTCTTTCGCAGCGTTCGAAAAAATACTTCGTAAATCACAGTTCGTAAATCATAAATCATAAATCGTAAATCTGTATGCTTCATCGTTCGATATTCAGCAATCCTTCCCTGTCGATGATCCTGCCGTTGAGTATCAGCGTGTGTATCTTCTGCAGGTTCTCCAGGTTGTCCAGGGGGTTTTCCTCCAGGATGAGGAGGCTGGCGTTGAAGCCTTTTTTCAGCAGGCCTGTTTTCCATCCGTAGGCCTCGTGGAAGTTTGTGGTGGCGGCCGCGAGGGCCTCGCGGTTGCTGAGGCCTGCGCGGTGGAGCAGCTCCAGCTCGGTGTGGAGGGAGATGCCGGGCATGGTGCCCCACACATCGGTGGCGCTGCCCGCCAGGTAGCGGGCGCCGGCATCATGGTACACCGGTTCGAGGCGCATCTGTTGCAGGGCGATAGCCGTATAGTTTTTCTGCATCTCCGGAGGATAGTCGTGACGTCCCGTTTCGGGGTTGGCCGGGTTGTTGATATCGGCCGGGTCGAGGATGCGGGCGACGGGAAAGCTCCAGGGATTTTTATGGTCCGGCAGGTCCAGGTAGAGCAGGCTGAGGGTAGGCTGCAGGAAGCTGCGGGAGGCGGCCAGCGCCTCGCCATATTCCCGGATGCGCGGGTCGGAAGGGTCCAGGGAGGCCAGCCAGCGGTAATACTGCCATTTTGGGGAGTCCATGGCGTTGCTGAAAGGATGACCGGCCACGGCAGCCGCCATGTCGCGCGGCGCCAGCTCGAGCGAATAGCGGGTAAAATGGACGAAGGCCTCCACGCCGGCGTGCATGGCCTCGCGGTAGGAGGTATGTCCCAGCTCGCCGATACAGTTCATCCCCAGGGCATGGGCCCGCTGCACCAGGGTGTCGATCTGTCCCGGCCACAGGCCGTACATCAGCAACACCACCTTGTAACCCGCAGCATGCAGCGAGTCGAGACGGGCCAGGAACGCTGCCGTGGTACCCGGCTCCTCGCCGATGCCTTCGAGACGGAAGATATTGGGCGAGGGGGAAGCCCCGGCGAAAAAATCACCCCGCCGCCCGCCATCTACCTCGAGGAGGGTGGTGATGCCCATATAGAGATAAGCGTTGGCATAGGCCTGGTTGTTCAGCACGCCGAAGCCGTCGGTGAGGCCGGGGAGCAGATATTTGCCGGAGGCATTGATGATCTTTATACCTGCCGGTAAGGGGGTGGAAGGTTCTCCCTGACCGCTCTCGACGATGGTGTCGCCATGGATCAGGACAAAAGCATCCGTAAGGTCCTCTCCGTTGCGGCCGTATCCCGTAAGGTCCACGATCGTCCCGCCGCGGACGAGAAGCCAGGAGGAAGGCGGCGGCACATGCCGGCAGGAGATCATGAAAAGAAGGGTGAGCAGCACGAAAAGGAGCCGGGACGGAAAGAGATGTTTTGTGATCCGGATCATGAAAAAAGGTTTGGTTTTTCAAAGGTAGGAGAAAGCCGGGAATGAAAAAATAATTACATTTGAATAAACATAAAAATTACGTTTATGAGACGTTTTATCTACGGATATTTCCTTTTGTTCCTGCTGATCCTGCCGGTGGGAGCCCAGGAGCAGGGTTTTGATTGTTATTCGGTGCTGGTAGGTCCGAAAGCCAGCGTCAGCGGTGCGGTGTTGTTCGCCCACAATGAGGATGACAGCGGAGAGCAGGTGGTGCGTTGGTTCCGTGTGCCGGCGCAGGATCACCGTAAGCGGGAGAAGATCCTCCTGCACGAGGGGGCTAAGGTGCCGCAGGTGGATCATACGGTGGCTTATCTGTGGCTGGAGATGCCGGGGATGAAGTTCTCCGATGCTTTCATGAACGAGTATGGTGTGGTGATCGCCTCGGATGCCTGTCCTTCGCGGGAGGACCGTCCGGAGCTCACCGGCGGCGGCATCACCTGGAACCTGCGGCGCCTGATGGCCGAAAGGGCTCACTCGGCACGTGAGGCGGTGAAGATCGGCGGGGCGCTGGTGGAGCAGTATGGTTATGCTTCCTCCGGACGCACTTACTGCATCGCCGGGCCACGCGAGGCGTGGATGCTCTCGGTGGTCAACGGGAAACACTGGGTGGCGGCGCGTATCCCCGACGACCGGGTGGCTATCATCCCCAATTATTATATGATCCGGCATGTCGACCTGCAGGATACACTCAATTATTACGGGTCGGCCGACCTGATCGAATATGCGAAAGAGCGGGGATGGTACGATCCTGCAAAGGACGGAGCATTCAGCTTCCGTGAGGCCTATGGCAGACCCGACAATCTGGTCGACCGCCGCAATGTGACCCGTGCGTGGGGAGGGCTGCGGCTCCTCTCCTCCAGGGACTATGCCCTGGAGGATGACTTTCCTTTCTCTTTTGTCCCGAAAAAAAAGATTTCTCCGGAAGATCTGATGGAGGTACTGCGCGATCATTATGAAGGGACCCTGCTCGACCTTACGGAGGGATATAAAAAGGGAAGTCCCCACTATACGAAGGAGCGCACCATCTGCACAGCCACCACTCAGTTTGGCTTTGTGGCCGAGCTGCGGTCGTGGATGCCGCCGGCCGTGGGTGCCGTGATGTGGCTGGCGCCGCGCCGTCCCTGTACACAGGCCTTCACCCCCTGGTATGCAGGTATCGTACGCGTGCCGGAAGATTATGACGGCGGGGACTGGAAAACAGCTCTCAGGGATCACCTGCAGACAGATACATCCCTTTATGTGCCGGCGAAGGCACCCGCCTATTTCAGTTTTTCTGCTTTCTCCGGACAGGCAGACAGCAATTATGCAGCGGTGATCGGGAAGGTCAGACCGGCCAACAGGAAATTTGAGAGTGACATCCGTAAGAATATGCCGGCTTTTGAGAAGATGGTGCTGCCCCTTTTCGAAAGCGACCGGGTCAAAGCTTTGGAGATGCTGACGAAATATACCGGCCAGCTGGCAGAAGAGAACCTGAAGAGGAATGAGGCAAGAAGGAAAGAGGAGTGATTGTGAATGTTGAATTATGAATGTTGAATTATGAATGATGAATTATGAATTTTGAATGAGGTTGAAAGGGGTGATGAGACAGTTGGAAGTAGCTTCACCCTGTGTGGGCGAAGGGTAAAAGTTAAAGAGCGTTGATATGATATTAAAAAAAATGTTTTTTCCGTTGACGGCTTTGATGCTGTCTGTCTTGCTTTTTTCGATGAAGAAAGCTCCTTCCCTGGAGGTGGGGCATCTCACCTGCGAGGACCTGGTCAACCCGCTGGGTATGGACGACCCGCATCCCCGTCTCTCGTGGCAGATCACGGGGGAGGGGAGGGATATCCTGCAGACGGCTTATGAGCTGCGGGTGGCACCGGCAAAAGAGGATCTGCAGAAGAAAAACAAACTTCTGTGGTCTTCCGGTCGCGTCAACAGCGACCGGACGGTATATGTTCCTTACGGCGGTCCTGCACTCATGCCGGGTCAGCGTGCCTGGTGGCAGGTGCGTGTGTGGGACAACCATGGCAACCGCTCGGCCTGGAGCCGCCCGGCATGGTGGGAGGCAGGACTGTTGCAGCCGGACAACTGGAAGGCTTCGTGGATCGTCTCGAAGGTGAAGGAGGACACCACCTGTTCGCAGCCGGCACAACGCTTCCGCAAAGAGTTCCCCGTGGAGGAAAAGGTGAAGAGAGCCCGTTTGTATGTGACGGCCCACGGCCTGTATGAGCTGTGGCTCAATGGGAAAAGGGTGGGGGACGAGCTTTTCACGCCGGGGTTCACCAGCTATCATAAGCGCCTGCAGTACCAGGTGTATGACGTGACATCCCTTCTCGAAAAAGGGGTGAACACGGCGGCGGTCCTGCTGGGCGACGGCTGGTACCGGGGCAATTTCCCGTTTGGGGGCAATCGCAACACCTACGGCTCGCACCTTGCCCTGCTGATGCAGCTGGAGATCGTATACACTGACGGCACGAAAGAGCTTGTTGTCACGGACGACAGCTGGCGGAGCTCTAATGAGGGTCCTGTCCGTGCCTCCGATATATACAACGGCGAGACCTTTGATGCCCGGAGGGACGATCCCGCATGGAGGACAAGCGGTTATGATGACAGCGGCTGGCAGGGGGTGACGGTGAAAGACTTTCCCAAAGAGATCCTGGTCGTTTCCGAAGGCCTGCCGGTGAAACGTATCGAAGAGGTGGTGCCGGTGCAGGTGCTGGTGACCCCCGAAGGGGATACGGTCGTCGACATGGGGCAGAACATGGTGGGTTGGGTACGGCTGACAGCCGAAGGACCTGCCGGCAGGGTGATCGTCCTGCGGCATGCCGAGGTGCTCGACAAAGAGGGGAACTTCTATACCGCCAACCTGCGGTCGGCCAAGCAGACCGACACCCTCATCCTGAGAGGCGGGGGCGAGGAGGTCTATGAGCCCCATTTCACTTTCCACGGCTTCCGTTATGTGGCGGTGAAAGGTTATCCCGGCGAGCTGACGACGGATAAGCTGCGGGGTGTCGTGATCCATTCGGCCTTCGAGCCTACGGGCTTTTTCTCCTGCTCCGACTCGTTGATCAACCTCCTGCAGCACAACATACAGTGGGGCATGAAAGGCAACTTCCTGGACGTTCCTACCGACTGTCCGCAGCGTGACGAACGCCTGGGCTGGACGGGTGACGCCCAGGTCTTCGCACCTACCGCCTGTTTCAATGGCCAGGTAGCTCCTTTCTACCGCAAATGGATGAAAGACTTCATCGCCGACCAGCAGGCAGAGGGACAGGTGCCTTTTGTGATCCCCGATGTGCTCTCCAAAAACGGCAAGGGAGCTTCCGCCTCGGCCGGCTGGGCCGATGCGGCCGTCATCGTCCCATGGGATGTGTATGTGCTGTATGGCGACAAACGTATCCTGGAGAACCAGTATGAGAGCATGAAACGGTGGGTCGACTATCAGGCCATGCGGGCCGGCGACAGCTATCTCTGGAATACCGACTTCACCTTTGGCGACTGGCTGGCTTTTGCCACCGACCGGTCCGACTACCCCGGCGCTACCACCGACAAGGATTTTGTGGGTCAGGTCTATTTCGCCCGGTCTGCCCTGCTCCTGGCAAAGGCCGCCGAGGTGCTGGGCCGTGAGGAGGATGCCTGGCACTACAGGGAGCTCTTCAGCAGGATCAAAGAGGCTTTTCAGAAAGAATACCTCACCCCCAACGGCCGTCTCTCACCCAACACGCAGACAGCCTATGTGCAGGCCCTCGACCTGGGGCTCATCCCCGAGGTCTTGCGCGACAGCGCTGCCGGCCGTCTGGCGGATGATGTGAAGAAGTTCGGTCATATCACCACCGGCTTTCTGGGGGCTTTTCTTATCAACCCCGTCCTTTCCGATAACGGTTATATGGATCTGGCTTATATGTTGCTCAACCGCAAGAAGTATCCCTCGTGGCTCTATCCCGTGACGAAAGGGGCTACCACGATCTGGGAACGGTGGGACGGCATCAAGCCCGACGGCTCTTTCCAGAACCCCGGCATGAACTCGTTCAACCATTATGCCTACGGAGCTATCGGCGACTGGCTCTACCGCTATGTGGCAGGGCTCAACCCCGACGAACAGCGGCCGGGATACAAACACATCATCCTGCGGCCGCAGCCCGGCGGCGGCCTGACCTTTGCCACGGCCTCGCTGAAGACGCACTACGGCAAAGCCTCCGTTTTCTGGGAGAAAGGAAAAGAGAAAGGGATGACCGTGGAGGTGGAGGTGCCCTGCAATACCACCGCCACTGTGTTCCTGCCGGAGGCGGCGGGAAAGAAAGTACTGCTCGACGGACTGCCGGCAGAGAAAAGTATCGCCGGCAGCAAGATACGGACAGAGGGGAAAGCCCTCGTGCTGGAACTGGGATCGGGGATATACAGGTTTGATTATTAGTTGAAGGGTTGAAAAGTTGAAAAGTTGAAAAGTCGAAAAGTGTCTCCCCTTCCTGCTCTATGCTCTACGCTCTACGCTCCAACTCGCAACTCGATACTCAAAACTCGCAACTCAAAACTCGATACTCGAAACTACTAACCACGAACTACTAACCACGCACTACTAACCACGAACCCCGAACCACGAACCACAACCCATGAA
>CAZYQV010000313.1:0-9828 GCA_964649775.1 uncultured Rikenellaceae bacterium | reverse complement strand
CCGTCGTGTCCCTTCTCTTTGAGCACGATCACCCTGAAAGGAGAAAGGTAAAAACTCTTTCCTTCCCGGAACAGTTTTTCCATCTGTTTCTTTCCGGAAAGCCTTTCCGCCTTTGTTAAACCGTATATTCTCATAATCATGAGATCACTGTCCCGGACAACGGGACATACAGAAGACTCTCCGGTCTCTTGCAGAGCCTATTTATTGCTCCTATTGAACTCCCGGATGTATTTGTCAAGCGCCATAACCATTGAAGGGCTCTCGGGATTCGGCGCAGCAATGTCCACCCTCAAGCCGGCATCTTCAGCCGCCTTTTGGGTGGTAGCCCCGAATGTGGCGATCTTGGTGCTGTTCTGTTTAAAATCAGGGAAATTGGCAAATAGCGACTTGATCCCCGTAGGACTGAAAAAGACCAGGATATCATAAAACACATCCTTAAGATCCGAGAGATCACTGCAGACAGTCTTGTAAAAGATCGACTTGGTAAACCGGATCTTGTTCTGGGTCAATAGTTCCGGGATCTTGTTGTTGTGCATGTCGGAAAGGGGGATAAAGTATTTCTCTTTGTTGTTTTTCCTGATCTGCAGAAGCAGACTGTCAAAATTCTTTTCCCCGTAAAAGATTTTACGTTTCCGGTAAACAATGTATTTCTGGAGATAATTGGCCACCGACTGGGAAACACAGAAATATTTCATCGTATCGGGAACAGAAACCCTCATCTCCTCACATACCCTGAAAAAATGATCCACGGCGTTCCGGCTGGTCATGATCACGGCGGTATGATCCAGGATGTTAACCCTCTCCTTGCGTATCTCTTTTACCGGCACCCCTTCTACATGAATGAACGGCCTGAAATCGATCTTCAGGTTGTTTTTCTCTGCCAGTTCGTGATAGTGGGTTTTGTCCTTCGGCGGTGGTTGTGAGATCAGAATACTTTTAATTTTCTCCAAAGCTTCCTGTTTTAGGTTTGACTCATTAACTGATCTTCCTTCGCTTTACCGGGACAAATATTTCAACAAAATAGCCACCGGTAAAATTTCCAGGGTGCAAAGGTACAAAATCATTAAAAATATAGAAAATCTTTCCCGGATAAAAATGGTGATAAGCTTCACGACACGAAAGATATAGAGGATCAAAAACAGACCGAGTCCCACCCACAACAACTGGCGTGCAACGGATTCGTACACATACGGAATAATCGCGGTCAGCGGAAAAAGATACAAACCGGCATTATGAAAAAAAAGTTTGGTGAAATGTCCGTATTCTTTCAGCGGCTCCCCCGCCAGGGTAATAATATCCACTATTCTGATCACGATCAGTAAATAAAAATACACAGCAGCCACCAGGACCAGTATGTTCAGGTAGATCCGCAGATGGGTCATCGTCCCCTGAAAGAGAGAAGGGTCAAACGCTTTGAGAAAAAAATAAAAGAACAGCGTTGCTGTCAGCAGATAATTGAAAGCAAGAAAAAAGGAAGTCCACTGGTACAGGGAGCTTTTGTTCCTGAACAACGTGTTTGCGTTCTTATAATTCCACAGAGCGGACAGGGTTTGGTTGAGTAGTTTTCCGAAACGTATCTTGGTCCAGGTGATCAGCAGGAAAGCCAGGATCAGGACCCCCAGGATCCAGTTCTCCCGCAGGAAAGCCGGCTCCCTTTTAACAGCCACCGCCGCCGGCGTTTCTGTCACGGCAGTCACCTCCGGCAGGGAGGCTGCCTTCTTTTTGGAAGGCAGGGGTTTGTAATCCCTTAAGGAATCCGCCGCCAGGAAATGCTCACACGAAGAGGCTCTGAACAACAACAACTCCGGGGTATTGCCGGCAGGCACTGCCGTGACCTGCCTCAGACAGACCGAGTCGGCAGGATCGGTCCTGATCTGCTCCACTGCTTTTTTCTTTACCACGGCCCTTTTCTTCCGTGTGGCGGCAATAGAGTCTTTCCTGAGCCTCCGTTCGGTCTGCTGAAAGAGTTTTTCGATGTTGTCGATGGAAAGTGTGCCTCCCTCCGCTTTCCGGACGGCAGTGTCTTTTCTCACGGTATCCCGGGCCTTCACGACAATGGTGTCTGCAACACTTCCCGTCCGGGTAGTATCCTGCTGCACTCCTGTCCGCATGCCCTGTTCAGGAACCATAAATCACAATCAATTTTTCCGGCACAAAGATAGTGATTTTGAGGTTGCCGGAGCCTACAGGGGCCGCCTCTAAAAATAGCTGGTCTTTGTATCCAGCAGATCATTGGCCAGGCGGCTGGCCCCTATCCTGAAAAGCCGGGGGTTCAGCCATGCTTTGCCCAGCTCTTTTTCCACGACTCCCATAAAGAGCAGAGCGTCTTTCTCCGTGGAAATACCGCCGGCCGGCTTGATCCCCACTCTCCTGCCGGTCACCTCATGATAGCGGCGGGCAGCCCTTGCCATGACCTGGACATCCTGCAGGCGTGCCGCGGGAGTCACCTTGCCCGTCGAGGTCTTGATAAAATCGGCTCCTGCAGCCATGGCCGCCACGGCCGCCCGGTGCACCAGATGAGGATCATCCAGCACACCTGCCTCCAGGATCACCTTCAGACGGGCCCTTCCGCCGGTCACCTCCCGCAGGATCCTCACCTCATCATACGCCTCCTCCTCCCTTCCTTCCAGGATCTTCCCCACCGCAATGACGATGTCTATCTCAGTAGCCCCCTCTTCCACAGCTTTCTCCGTCTCCTGCACCTTCACCTCCATAAAGGTCTGGGCCGCAGGGAAGCCTGCCGAGACGGAAACGATCTCCACACCCTCTGCCGTCAGGGTCTCACGGACCACAGGGATGAACACAGGATACACACATACCCCCGCCACCCCTTCCATGCCCGGGAATCTCTCCGGAAGAGTGTTCACCTTACGGCACATACCGGCTACCCGCTCCTCCGTGTCTTTCACGTCGAGGGTGGTAAGATCGATCAATCTCATGATCTCTGCCGGCGTCATGGCGGCAGGCATCACCTCCCGAACACCGGAAGGTACTTCTTCATAGGGGATCTCCTGCATCAGCTCTCTGAATGTTCTCATCGTCTCATGGTTTCAGTTTCGGATTGTTCCTGTGTCTCTCAGCATCCCGGCGGCTCTTTTTCTGCAGGGTCTTCTCAAAAGCCACGGTCAGGTCAATGCCTGTCTGGTTGGCCAGACAGATCAGGACAAAAAGTACATCGGCCAGCTCCTCTCCCAGATTCCCGTCACTTTCCTCTTCTTTGGCTGATTGTTCCCCGTACCGCCGGGCGATCACCCGGGCCACCTCACCCACCTCTTCCGTGAGAAGAGCCATATTGGTCAGTTCATCAAAATATCTGACGCCGTACTCACGGATCCATTCATCCACCTTCTTTTGTGCTTCCTGCAAGGTCATGATCACTCTTTTCTTTTGGTGTCTATTAGTATGGTCACCGGACCGTCATTGACCAGGGCCACCTCCATTTTTGCCCCGAACACCCCGGACCTCACTTCTCCGTTGATGCGATCCTGCATTTTTTTGAGAAACCCTTCGTAAAGGGGTATTGCTGTCTCCGGAGATGCCGCCCGCACATACGAAGGCCTGTTCCCTTTTTTGGTCTTGGCATGCAGGGTGAACTGGCTCACCACCAAAATATCTCCGCCTGTCTCATTGATCGAAAGGTTCATCACCCCCTGTCCGTCGTCAAAAATACGCAACTGGCTGATCTTTCTGGTAAGCCACTCTGCATCTTCCTCCGTATCCTCCCGTTCTATGCCGAGCAGGACCAGCATGCCCCCGGCGATGCCGGCATGCAGCTGCCCGTCGATCTTTACAGAAGCTTCCCTTACCCTTTGTATCACTGCTCTCATGATCCGAAAAAAAAAGACTCATGGCAAAGATACTACAAGTCTTTTCATTTTCCGTCTTCTCCTTCCTTTTACAGCTCGGAAGCCATCAGAAGGAACGGTTTCATCTCAAAGCTGTGATAGAAAGGCCGCAACCGTTCGGTGTTGTAATATTCCTGAACGTTCACCATCTTCTTGCGGCTGGTGACCACTTCAAGGGGCACATCGTCATAACGTCCGTTCTTCAGTACGACCAGACGCCCGTGGATCTTTGAGAGGATCAGGTCGAGCGCCAGGTTCCCGTAAGCCATGGGCACGATGGAGTCGATGGCATCAGGATCGCCGCCCCGCACCAGATAGCCCAGTTTCTGGTTGATGATGTTGATGGTCTTGCCTTTGTTGTATTTGGCCGTCCTGTCCTTGATCTCACGCGAGACAAGGTCACCTATACCTCCCAGCTTGGCATGACCGTAGGCATCCTTTTCATCACTCTCGAAGATCATCTCCCCGCCTTTATACATGGCCCCTTCCGAGATCAGCACTACCGAATAGCGGCTCGGGTTGTGGTTGCGGTCTTCGACCAGCAAATTGGTCAGGTGATCAATATCAAACTTGTACTCGGGGATGACACACCTGTTGGCTGCTCCCGCCATGGTAGGCAGCATGGCCGTAAAACCGGCATAACGCCCGAAAACTTCCATTACCAGGATACGCTCATGGGATCCCGCAGAGGTACGCAGGCTGTTGGCCATGG
The DNA here is from genome assembly GCA_964649775.1 of uncultured Rikenellaceae bacterium. Taxonomy (GTDB): domain Bacteria; phylum Bacteroidota; class Bacteroidia; order Bacteroidales; family VadinHA17; genus DRPN01. Next base: position 5,271 of record CAZYQV010000313.1, on the reverse strand, counting down.
CGATGGTACGTGTGACACATGTACTGAAGCCTATGCAGTAGTCCGTCCCCGGGACGTCGTTGTCCATCGTCTTGGGAATGGCCACCACTTTAACCCCCTCCTGGTAGAGACGCACCCCGTAGCTGAGTGTGTCGTCCCCGCCGATGGGGATCAGAAAGTCTACACCCAGCCATTCGAGGTTCTTGAGGATCTCCGGCGTCAGGTCGTTCACATCCTTGTTGTATTTCTCCTGCAGATGCGTCGGGACATCCTCCTTGCGCATGTGGCTGGGACGCGTCCGCGAAGTATGCAGGAACGTGCCGCCCGTACGCCCGGCCTTGTTGACTATATCATCGGTCAGGACCACAAAATTATTGCTGTTGTCAGCTTTCGGATCCCGGATGATCTCAGTGATGCCGGCCCACCCCCTGCGCAGACCTATCACCTTATATCCTTCCCTGTTGGCACGGATCGTGACCGCACGGATCGCAGGATTGAGCCCCGGGACATCCCCTCCCCCTGTCAGGATTGCTATAACTCCTTTGTACTTCTTAACATTTGCCATTTTTTTCCTTTTTATATTCAACAATTTTCAAAACCAGGCCAAATTAATAAAACTTTATTTTTATTAGGATATCATTCTCATATTTTTGTAAATGATTCTTTTCTTTCTTGACATTTTTCCGGTATGCGAAAACTCTTCTCATGGGTCCTCCCCCTGCTGGCCGGGGGGCTGCTTCTCCCGCTGACGGCACGGGGACAGGAGAAGTACACCCTGAGCGGATATGTGCGCGACCACAGCAATGGAGAAGAACTGATCGGGGCCACCATCACCACCGGAGACAGGAACCAGGGCACCACCACCAACCGGTATGGCTTCTACTCCCTGACCCTTCCTGCCGGGACATACGTGATCACCTGGCAATATCTTGGTTTCGACCCCCTGGAGGAGAAGATCGTTCTCGACCGGCACATCCGGAAAGATGTGGAGCTGGTTCCCCGCGAGAAAAAGATAGGTGAGGTCGTCGTGAGGGGCAGGAGCGACGACGAGCTCCTTCGCTCTGCCGAGATGGGGGTGGAGAGAATGTCCACCCGCGACATCAAAGCCCTCCCTGTGCTGATGGGTGAGCAGGACATCCTGAAGACCATGCAGCTGTTGCCGGGCATCAGCCCCGTCAACGAGGGGAGCAGCGGCTTCTATGTCCGTGGCGGCGACGCCAGCCAAAACCTTATCCTCCTCGACGAGGCCCCCGTCTACAACGCCTCCCACCTGATGGGCTTTTTCTCCGTCTTCAATTCCGACGCTATCAACAACGTGAAGATCATGAAAGGCTTCGTGCCCCCTTCCTACGGCGGCAGGCTCTCTTCCGTCCTCGACGTGAAAATGAAAGAGGGCAACAACAAAGCTTTCTCCGGCTCCGGCGGCATCGGCCTCGTCTCCTCCCGTCTCCAGCTCGAAGGACCCTATGCCAAACACAAAGGCTCTTTCATGATCACAGGCCGCAGGACCTATGCCGACCTTTTCGTGAAGATGCTCCCCGACACCAATGTCAACCGTAACTCACTCTATTTCTACGACTTCAACGCCAAAGCCAACTACCGCCTCGGCCGGAAAGACCGCGTTTTTCTTTCAGGGTACCTGGGTCGCGATATCTTCCGCTTCCGGAACATGTTCGGCATCGACTGGGGCAACCAGACCCTCACCGCCCGCTGGAACCATCTCTTCTCCGACCGCCTCTTCCTTAACAGCTCTCTTATCTACAGCAATTACAACTACAAGTTCAACATAATGAACGGCGACCAGGAGTTCGATCTCCGTTCGTACATCCGTGACATGAACTGGAAAGAAGATCTTCAGTACTATCTCTCCTCACGCTCGACGTTCCGTTTCGGGCTGAAAAGCAACTATCATCTTTTCATGCCGGGCATTGCCACCTCTTCGGGTGATTTTCCTGTCAACGACACGAAAATGGAAGAAAGACACGCCTGGGAAAATGCGGTATATTTCTCACACGAGTGGAAGGCCACCCCCTCCCTCACCGTCCACTACGGTTTCCGTTTTGCCACCTTTTCCCTCCTGGGCCCCCTGCACGTATACACTTTCGACTCCCTGGGCAACACTGTCGACACCACCTGGTACGGAAAAGGCAGGTTCATCAAAACCTACCCCGTGCTGGACCCCCGTTTTCTGGTGAACATACGTATCTCTCCTTCCTCTTCCGTCAAATTTTCCTATACAGGCATGCATCAGTTCCTGCATCTGCTCTCCAACTCTACGTCCGGCACGCCTCTCGACCTCTGGATCCCCAGTTCCGTCAATGTCAAACCCCAGATCTCGCAACAGGTGTCCGCCGGCTTTTTCCACCTCTTCCATGAGAACATGTTCGAAGCCTCCCTGGAGATTTATTACAAGAAAATGTTCCATCAGATCGATTACAAGAACGGTGCGGATATCTATCTCAACGAAGAGGTGGAATCACAATTGGTCTACGGCCGGGGCGAAGCCTATGGCGCAGAGTTTCTCTTCCGCAAGAACAAAGGTCGTCTCCACGGATGGATAGGGTATACCCTCTCCCACTCCGTCCGGCATTTTCCGGCGATCAACAACGGTAGGGCTTATCCTGCCAAACAGGACCGTATCCACGACCTCTCTGTCGTCGCCATCTATGACCTCAACCGGCGCTGGAGCTTTTCTGCCACCTGGGTTTACTACACCGGCAACGCCGTCACTTTCCCGAGCGGAAAATACATCATAGAGAACAATTACGTCAACTATTACACCGAACGCAACGGCTACCGTATGCCCCCGTACCACCGTTTTGATCTGAATGCTACTCTCGGACCCAAAAAAGAAAGGAAATGGCAGTCTTTCTGGAATTTCTCGATCTACAACGTATATGCCCGGAAAAATGCCTATTCCATCACTTTTCAGACCAAAGAGGACGCTCCCTGGATCACGGAAGCTGTAAAACTTTACCTTTTCTCCATCGTCCCTACCGTCACTTATAATTTCAAATTCTGACCATGAAACATATCTTCCGCATCATCCCCCTTTTCCTGCTGTTCACAGCCTGTGAGGAGGAGGTCTATATCCCCCTCAACACAGCTGCGCCGGTCATCGTCATCGAGGGAAGGATCACCAACCTTCCGGAACCCAATATGGTGAGGATCACCCGTACCACCGACTTTTACAATCCTTCGTCGGTGCCGCATGTCAGCAACGCTTCGGTCTGGGTGGAGGACAGCCAGGGGCATACCTGGTATTTTCCGGAACAGCGGCCCGGTTATTATCTGAACGATCAGTTCACCGGCCAACCCGGCACCACCTATTCGCTTACCGTAAATACCGGCGATCATGTCTTCAGAGCCTCCAGCTATATGCCCCCGCCCACACCCATCGACTCCCTCGACGTGGGATATTTCGCCGGCACCCGTTTTGCCGACGAAGGATATTACATCATCCTTTACTTCACGGATCCTCCCGGCAAAGGAAACTACTACCGTGTACGGTTATATAAGGGAAATCAGACAGGCGCCACCATCTATGTGCTGGATGATCAGCTGGTCGACGGCAACCAGGTCAATCTTTTTCTTTTCGGCAGTGCTTATCAGGTAGGTGATACGGCTGTTGTCGAGTTGCAGAGCGTAGATGAAAATGTATACCGCTATATGCTGACCCTGGCCAACGTGAATGCCAGCAGTCCGTCGGGATCCACCAGCACACCTGCCAATCCGGTGACCAACCTTTCGGGCGGAGCCCTGGGTTATTTTGGTGCCGTTGCCATTACGCGAGACACCCTTATTATCCCGGAAGAGGTCAAATAAGCGAAGGAGTTATTCTTATTCATGTGGCCGGTAATATTTCTTCGTCACCTCCGGCAACAGTTTTTTGATGTTGGCAATACGTGTTTCGTCCGAGGGGTGTGTGCTCATGATCTCCGGAGGTTTCTCCCCCCCGGCAGCGGCCATCTGTTCCCAGAACCTGAGAGCTACGTGCGGATCATAACCGGCCATGGCCATGAAGATCAGCCCCAGATGGTCGGCCTCGCTCTCCTGCAAACGGCTGTACGGCAACAACACCCCATACTGCGCTCCCACCCCGAAAGCCGTCATCCACAACTGTTGTGTCTCCTGTGGCTTGCTCTTCAACGCTTCCGCGAGGGCCATCCCTCCCAGCTGGGCCATCAGCTGCTGGCTCATGCGCTCGTTGCCGTGACGGGCTATGGCATGGGCGATCTCGTGTCCCATGACCACCGCCAGGCCGGCTTCGTCTTTGGCAACCGGCAACAACCCCGTATATACCACTACCTTGCCTCCCGACATACACCACGCATTCACCTCGGGACTCTCCACAAGGTTGAACTCCCACTTGTAGTTTTTCAGACGGTCGGCCATGCCCTTTTCCCGGAAATACTCCTCTACCGCAGCAGCAATGCGCTCCCCCACGCGTTTCACCATGGCCGTGGCCTCGCGGTCGGTACTCAGCTGGTGGGCCTTAAGAAAATCATCATACTGCGTCAGGCTCATGCCGATCATCTCCGACTCGGGAATGAGATTTAACTGCTTCCGGCCGGTAATCTCAACGGTGCTGCAGTCCTGAAACAGAATACCCCCGGCAAGCAACAGTACAGAAAAAACAAATATTCTCGCTTTCATGATTATACCACTTTTATTAGTTGTCCGGCCGTGTCAAAGATAGAATTTTTCGGGAAAAAGCCCTGCCCCCCAGAAAGGATCCCGGTCATCGCCCGTATGTTTTCACGATCTCCCGGTACGCCTCCGCCCCTTTGCGGAGAGTCCTTCTCCGGGTAACAAAATCTGTCTCATACAGACCGAACCTCATGCTGTACCCTTCGGCCCACTCGAAGTTGTCCATCAGGCTCCAGTAAAAATATCCCCGCACATCATAACCGTCTTTTATTGCACGTGAGAGGGCATAAAGATGTTTTCGTATGAACATCTCACGCCGGTCGTCGAGGCTGTCAGCAATTCCGTTCTCCGTGACAATGACAGGCACTCCCAGGACACTCACCCTTTTGATCGCCCGGTACAATCCTTCGGGATATATTGAATATTCCATATCTGTCATGATCTCATCGCGGGGGATGCGGGGCTTAAAAGCTTTTTCCGGATCAGCTGTAAAATGATACAGGTAATGCGAATAATAATTCAACCCGAAGAAATCGAGCGTGTGGACGGCCTCCGGGTCCTCGTATTGCAGGGAAGCCATCCCCGGCATGCGGAAATCATATCTGCCGCTCCGGAAGAACTCCAGGGTAACACCGTTGAAAG
>CAZYQV010000312.1:0-9911 GCA_964649775.1 uncultured Rikenellaceae bacterium | reverse complement strand
AGATGGACCTCTTTGCCGAGGACTTCAAGTTCCCGCAGGTGATGCGTCTCAACCTGGCTTTCGACAAAAAGCTGGGCTGGGGGACGGTGCTGACCGTTGAGGGTATCTATACCAAGACGCTCAACAATGTCCTTTATTATAATATGAACGTATCGCCCAATCCCGATTTTACGCTGGCGGGTGCCGACAACAGGCCTCACTGGGACAACACCAAACTGGATCCCAATTACACGCGGGTGATGGTGGGTACCAACACCAGCAAGGGGTATACCTACAACCTGACCGTTCAGCTGCAGAAGAAATTCAGCAAGGGGCTGTCGGGTAGTGTGGCCTACACCTTCGGCCGGGCCATGGCCGTCAACGACGGTACCTCCTCGCAGAACTCTTCGCAGTGGCGGTATATGGAGCAGGTGAACGGTCTGAACAATCTGGACCTGAGCATTTCCGACTTCGACCTGGGACACCGTGTTGTGGCATACCTGAGCTACCGCATCGAGTATGTGAAGCACCTGGCTACGACGATCAGCCTCTTCTACAACGGCCAGTCGGGACAGCGTTTCTCTTATGTGTACAACGACCACGGCAATCTCAACGGTAACGGCGAGAGCAACAACAACCTGATCTACATCCCCGCCTCCCAGGGTGAGATCGTCTTTGCCGATGCTGCCACGGCTGCCGAGCAGTGGGCTGCCCTTGACAAGTTCATCAGTGAAGACAACTATCTCAGCAAGCACCGCGGCGAATATGCCGAACGCAACGGCGCCCGCACCCCCTTCACCAATATCCTCGACCTGAAGATCGCACAGGATATCTTCACCAACATTGGCAAAAGGAGGAACACCCTGCAGTTCACTTTCGACGTGTTCAACTTCACCAACATGCTGAGCAGCAAGTGGGGTCGCAGGTACTATGTGAGTTACGGCTACAACCGCCTTATCACGTTTGAAGGCTTTGATGCCGACGGCAGGACGCCCATGTTCAGCTTCAAGGAGCCCAGAAATGTCTGGAATATTGATGATTCCGGCATTACCAGTTCGCGCTGGCAGGCCCAGATCGGGTTCCGGTACATTTTCTGACCGGAAAAGAAAATATTTTCAGAAAAAAGAGGGACGGCGGGTCCCTCTTTTTTTTCTTCCCAATCGCTTCCGTGGTGCGGAAAGGAGCTAAAAACCGGCGGGGCGGCTGCTTTGTAATGCGTTGATACACAGGCGAAACAATCTAATCTGTTCATGCTGAAATAAATAGCCCCGACCGTGAATAACTTTATCAAAATGTTAATAAAATGGAGAGTTATGCTCTTGCGGGAACCCTCCTCCTGCACTAACTTTGATATCCGCCTGCCGACTTTTTTCCCCGGGGCATATTTGTAAGTGTATCAATTGTTTAAAACCTAAACCAATGGACGATTTATTTGCCGGTCAAACCAAAACCAATTTAAAAGAAGAAAAGACTGTCATCAGTAAAAAAACGGAAGACCCCGAGAAAAAGGCGGAGCAGAAGACTTATTCTTTTGAGGAGGCTATGGAGGCGACGAAGGAGTATTTCCGGGGGGATGAGCTGGCGGCCAAGGTGTGGGTGACGAAGTATGCTTTGAAGGATTCGAAAGGGAATCTTTATGAGAAGACGCCGGATGATATGCACCGTCGTCTGGCGCGGGAGCTGGCGCGTATCGAGAACAAGTATCCCAATCCCCTGACGGAGGATGAGTTGTTTGAGTTGTTGCGCGACTTCAAATACATCATTCCGCAGGGAGGTCCCATGTCGGGTATCGGCAATGATTTCCAGATCGTCTCCTTGTCCAACTGTTTTGTCATCGGCAACGACGGTCCGTCGGATTCGTATGGTGCGATCATGAAGATCGACCAGGAGCAGGTGCAGCTGATGAAGCGTCGTGGCGGGGTAGGTCATGATCTTTCCCATATCCGTCCCAAGGGCAGTCCTGTGCTGAACAGCGCCCTCACCTCCACGGGGGTGGTGCCTTTCATGGAGCGTTATTCCAACTCGACACGTGAGGTGGCCCAGGACGGGCGGCGGGGGGCGTTGATGCTTACTATTTCGATCAAGCATCCCGATTCGGAGTCGTTCATCGATGCCAAGCTGGAGAGCGGCAAGGTGACGGGTGCCAACGTGTCGGTGAAGATCGACGATGAGTTCATGCGGGCGGTCATTGAGGACAAGCCTTACATACAGCAGTATCCCATTGACTCGAAAGAGCCGAAGTACAAGAAGGAGATCAATGCCCGCAAGCTGTGGGACAAGATCGTCCACAACGCCTGGAAGTCGGCCGAGCCGGGCATCCTTTTCTGGGACACCATCATCCGTGAGTCGGTGGCCGACTCGTATGCCGGTGAGGGGTTCCGTACGGTGGCCACCAACCCCTGCGGGGAGATCCCTCTCTGTCCTTATGACAGCTGCCGTCTGCTGGCCATCAACCTTTACGGTTATGTGGAGAACCCTTTCACGCCGCAGGCCAGGTTCAATTTTGAGAAGTTCAAAGAGCATGCCCACTATGCCCAGCGCATCATGGACGACATCATCGATCTGGAGCTGGAGAAGATAGACCGTATCCTGGAGAAGATCAACAACGACCCTGAGGAGGAGGAGATCAAGAGTGTGGAGCGCAATCTGTGGGAGAATATCCGTAAGAAGGCTGTGGAAGGACGGCGTACGGGCATAGGCATCACGGCCGAGGGCGACATGCATGCTGCCCTGGGGCTGCAGTACGGCAGTGAGAACGCCATCGATTTCTCTGTGGAGGTGCACAAGACACTGGCCCTCGAGGTGTACCGTGCCTCCGTGCAGATGGCCAGGGAAAGAGGAGCCTTTAATATCTACGATGCGGAAAAAGAGAAAGACAATCCTTTCATCCTCAGGCTGAAAAAAGAAGATCCGGAGTTGTATGAGGAGATGGTAAAGCACGGCCGCCGCAATATCTCCCTGCTCACCATCGCGCCCACCGGCTCCACCAGTCTGATGAGCCAGACCACCTCGGGCATAGAGCCGGTGTTCCGGCCTGTATACAAGAGAAGACGCAAGGTCAACCCCAACGATACCGATGTGAAGATCTCTTTCACCGACGAGGTGGGAGATACCTGGGAGGAGTACAATGTCTTTCACCACAATTTCAAGACGTGGCTGGAGGTGAACGGCTATGACCTGGATGAGGTATCGAGGTATTCGGATGAAGAGATGGAGGAGGTGATCAAAAAGTCGCCTTACTACAATGCTACGGCCAATGATGTCGACTGGGTGGCGAAGGTGAAGATGCAGGGCCGCATCCAGAAATGGGTGGACCACTCCATCAGTGTGACGGTCAACCTACCGGAAGATGTGTCGGAGGACCTGGTGGGGCAGCTCTACATCACCGCCTGGGATTCGGGATGCAAGGGTGTGACGGTGTACCGCGAAGGATCACGCGACGGTGTGCTGATCTCGAACGACAAGAAGAAAAAAGAGGAGACGGTCGATCACCATCAGTTTGAGAAGAGGCCTCCCGTGCTGGATGCCGAGATCGTACGTTTCCACAACAACAATGAAAAATGGATCGCTTTCGTGGGCATCAAGGATGGTCGTCCCTACGAGATCTTTACCGGCATGGAGGAGGAGGACGCCCTGGTGATCCCCAAGAGCATCACCAAGGGCAAGATCATCAAGGTGCGTGAGGCCGACGGCACGGCACGTTACGACTTCCAGTATGTCGACAAGTATGGATACAAGAACATGGTAGGAGGGCTCTCCCACATGTTCAACAAGGAGTTCTGGAACTATGCCAAGCTGATCTCCGGCGTGTTGCGTCACGGCATGCCCATCCCCAATGTGGTGGAGCTGGTCTCCAAGCTGCAGCTCGACAATGAGAGCATCAACACCTGGAAGGCCGGTGTGGCCCGGGCCCTGAAGAAGTTCATTCCCGACGGCACCAAGGCTTTCGACGGGGAGACCTGTGATGCCTGTGGCTCCCATAATCTGGTGTATCAGGAGGGATGCCTGATCTGTCTCGACTGCGGATCGTCGAAGTGTGGATAGGGAAGCCCGAAGCACGATGCTTGAAGTTTGAAGGGGGAAGGAAGGATTAAAAAGAACGGGGCGCAGGGCCCCGTTCTTTTATGAGATGACGCCCAGTTCTTTTCCCACCTTTTCGAAGGCGGCGACAGCCTTGTCGATATGTTCTTTCTCGTGGGCTGCCGACAGCTGCACCCGTATGCGTGCCTGTCCTTTGGGCACCACGGGGTAGTAGAAGCCGATGACGTAGATCCCTTCGTCGAGCAGCCGTGCGGCGAAATCCTGCGACAGCTTGGCATCATAGAGCATGACGGCACAGATGGCCGACTGTGTAGGCTTGATGTCAAAGCCCAGCCTGTCCATTTTCTCCATGAAGTATTCGGTGTTGCCGTGCAGCTTGTCCTGCAGTTCGGCGGTCTCGTCCATCATCTCGAACATTTTGATGGCGGCGCCCACCACCGAGGGGGGCAGGCTGTTGGAGAAGAGGTAGGGGCGTGAACGTTGCCGCAGCATCTCTATCAGCTCTTTGCGGCCGGTGGTGAAGCCGCCTATGGCGCCTCCGAAGGCTTTGCCCAGCGTGCCGGTGATCAGGTCCACCTGTCCCCGTATGTCGAAGAGCTCGGTGACGCCGCGGCCTGTTTTGCCCACTACGCCGGCCGAATGGCTCTCGTCGACCATCACGAGGGCGTCGTATTTGTCCGCCAGCCGGACGATCTCATCCACGGGTGCCACGTTGCCGTCCATGGAGAAGACGCCGTCGGTGACGACGATGCGGAAGCGGGCGCTCTGTGCCTCCTTCAGTTTCTCTTCCAGGTCGGCCATGTCGCCGTTCTGATAGCGGAAGCGCTGTGCCTTGCAGAGCCGCACCCCGTCGATGATGGAGGCATGGTTGAGCTGGTCGGAGATGATGGCATCCTGGTCGGTGAGGAGGGGCTCAAAGATGCCGCCGTTGGCGTCGAAGCAGGCGGCATAGAGGATAGAGTCTTCGGTGCCGAAGAATTTTGCGATGCGGTACTCCAGCTCTTTGTGCAGGTCCTGTGTGCCGCAGATGAAGCGCACCGACGACATGCCGTAGCCGCGGGTGTCCATGGCCTCTTTGGCGGCTTCTATCAGCCTGGGGCTGTTGGAGAGGCCCAGGTAGTTGTTGGCGCAGAAGTTCAGCACCGTCTCTCCTGTCCTGAGGGTGATCTCGGCCCCCTGCGGCGAGGTGATGATGCGTTCGTCTTTGAAGAGACCCGCCTCACGGATGCTCTCCAGCTCCTGCTGAAAATGGTTTTTTACTTTTTCGCTGTACATGGTCTTACGGTTTTATTTGTTCAATTTTTCTCTGATCTTTTCAAGCATTACCTGTGTCAGTCCGGGCAGGTCGTGGTGGGGGTTGTAGCCCCAGTCGCGGCGAGCCACGCTGTCGTCGATGCTCTCGGGCCAGGTCTCGGCGATGGCCTGGCGGAAGTCGGGCTTGTAGGTGATGGTGAAGTCAGGCAGGTGTTTGCGGATCTCTTCCGCCAGGTCGGCAGGATTGAAACTGAGGCCGCCGATGTTGTAGCCGGTATGGATGCTGAGGCTGTCGGAGGGGGCTTCCATCAGACCCACCGTCGCCTCGATGGCGTCGGACATGAAAAGCATCGGCAGGGTGGTGTCTTTTTCGAGGAAGCATTCGTAATGGCCGTGTTTGATGGCCTGGTAGAAGATCTCTACGGCATAGTCGGTGGTGCCCCCGCCCGGCTCGGTCTTGTAGCTGATGAGGCCGGGGTAGCGTATGCTGCGCGTGTCCACGCCGTAGCGGTTGTAGAAATATTCGATCCACCGTTCGCCGGCCAGTTTGCTGATGCCATAGACGGTGTTGGGCTCCATGACGGTGAGCTGGGGGGTGTTGTGTTTGGGTGTGGTAGGGCCGAAGACAGCGATGGAGCTGGGCCAGAAGACCTTTTTTATCTCCTCCACCTCTTTGGCCAGGTCGAGGACGTTGAGCAGGCTGTTCATGTTGATGTGCCAGGCCTGCATGGGCAGTTTCTCGGCGTTGCCCGAGAGGACGGCGGCCAGGTGATAGATCTGTGTGATCTTGTGCCGTATGACGAAATGGATGAGCCTTTTGTCGTCCATCACGTCCAGCAGCTCAAAAGGACCGCTCGCCAGGATGTCGGATGCCGGCTCTTTCAGGTCGGTGGCGAAGACATGGCCTGCGCCGTACATCTTCCGCAGACGCAGGGTGAGCTCCGAACCTATCTGGCCCGAAGCACCGATGATCATGATGTTCTCTTTCATTGTGCCTGGTTTGTGTTTACGAAATAACGCAATATTTTACAGTACGCAAATGATTTTTAACATATGATGTCCGTGGGGTAAAATTGCGGAAAAGGGCGGAGGCGGGCAAGGAAGAAACCGGCAAAAATGAGTAGTTTTGCAAAAAAACGGATCATGGAGAAAAGAGTGAGAGTACGTTTTGCCCCGAGTCCTACGGGGCCGCTGCATATAGGGGGAGTACGGACGGCCCTGTTCAATTATCTTTTTGCCCGTCATCATGGCGGCACCTTCATCCTGCGTATTGAGGACACCGACCGCAGCCGGTATGTGCCGGGGGCGGAAGAGTATATCACCGAGTCGCTGCGCTGGTGTGGTATCCTGCCCGACGAAGGGCCCTGGACGGAGGGAGGACATGCCCCTTACCGCCAGTCGGAGCGGAAGGATCTCTACACTTCGCATGTGGAGCGTCTGCTGGCGGAGGGGAAGGCCTATTATGCTTTCGACACGCCGGAGGAGCTGGAGGCGCTGCGTCAGGAGTATGCCGGCCGGGGGGAGACCTTCAGCTATGATCACCGGGTGCGGGAGAAGCTGAAGAACTCGCTGGCCCTGCCGGAGGAGGAGGTGAAACGGTTGTTGCAGGAGGGGGTGCCGCATGTGATCCGTTTCCGCATCGAGGCGGGGGAGCCGTTGCATGTGCACGATGAGATACGGGGTGACCTGACCTTCGACACTTCCACCCTTGACGACAAGGTGCTGGTCAAGACCGACGGCATGCCCACCTATCACCTGGCCAACATCGTGGATGATCACCTGATGGCGATCACCCACGTGATCCGCGGCGAGGAGTGGCTGCCGTCGCTGCCGCTGCATGTGCTGCTGTACCGGGCTTTCGGCTGGGAGGCGCCGGTGTTCGCCCATCTGCCGCTGATCCTCAAGCCCGAGGGCAAGGGCAAGCTGAGCAAGCGCGACGGCGACCGCATGGGCTTTCCCGTCTTCCCGCTGCGCTGGAAGACGCCGGAGGGAGAGGTGTATCCCGGCTACCGGGAAGAGGGGTATTTTCCCGAGGCTTTTGTGAACATGCTGGCCCTGCTGGGGTGGAACCCCGGCACGGAGGAGGAGATCTTTTCGCTTGAAGAGATGTCAGGTCTTTTTTCCCTTGACCGCATCAACAAGGCGGGAGCCCGCTTTGATCCGCAGAAAGCCCGCTGGTTCAATCATCAGTACCTGCAGAGAAAACCTTTGGAGGAGATCACGCAGCTCTTCATGGCCGATCTGACGGCCAGGGGCATAGCTGCCGATCCTGCCTATGCGGAAAAGGTGGTGGCCCTTACGCGTGAGCGGGTCGATTTTGTGAAGGAGTTATGGGACGAAGCGTATTTCTTCTTTCAGGCGCCGGAGACCTATGACGAGAAGGTGGTGAAGAAACGCTGGAAAGGGGATGTACCGCAGCTGATCGCTGAAGTGAAGGAGGTGGTAGCAGCCACGGAACCTTTTGAGAGTGCTCTCCTTGAGGAGCGGGTGAAAGCCTGGATCGCTGAGAGGGAGGCGGGCATGGGCAAGGTGCTCAACGCCCTGCGGCTGCTGCTGGTGGGCGCCTCCAAAGGTCCCCATCTCTTCGACATCATGGAGATGATCGGGAAGGAGGAGACGGTGGCGAGGATAGAGAGAGGGATGGGGAAGCTTGAAGCTTGATGCTTGATGCTTGAAGCTCGAAAGAGTTTCTGGAGGAAGAAGACTTTTTGATTTTTCGATCAATATATCTCCGGGATGAAGGGCAGGCGGGCCTGGATGGTGTATTTTTGTTTCAGGTCCTTCAGCTCTTTCCACGTATAATATATCTCCCGTAGTTCTTTCGGTATTGATCTCATCTGTATCTCGCCGGTGAGTTGTTTCAGCAGTTCCTGGAAAGGATCTTTCTGTTTGGGATAGTTGACGATGCGGTATTTCTCCACCCCTGCCATCTCAGCTGCTGCGGCGATGGCGTCGTGCAGTCCGCCGAGGGTGTCGGCCAGACCGTTCTCCACGGCGTTGAGGCCGCTCCATACGCGTCCCTGGCCGATAGAGTCGACATAGGAAGGGCGCAGTGCCCGTCCCCGGCTCACATGGTCGACGAAGGTCTTGTAGGTGTTCTCTATCTGTGTGGTGAGGTAGGCTTTCTCGCCCGGCGACAGCGGCCTGTAGAGGGAGCCGAAGTCGGCATAGCGGTTGGTCTTCTCCACGTCGAAGGTGATGCCCAGCTTGTTGTTCATCAGCTTCTGCAGGTTGGGTATGAGGCCGAAGACGCCTATGGAGCCGGTGAGGGTGACGGGCAGGGTGAAGACGCTGTCGGCCGGCGAGAGGATGTAGTATCCTCCCGAGGCGGCGTAGGTGCCCATGGTGGCGACGACGGGCTTGGTCTGTTGTGCCAGGCTCATCTCGCGCCAGATGATGTCGGAGGCGAGGGCGCTGCCGCCGGGCGAGTTGACCCGCAGGACGATGGCTTTGATAGTGCTGTCTTCACGGGCCTGCCGGAGGGCCTTGGCGAATTTTTTCGAGCCTATGTTGTTGTCGGCTCCCTCACCTGTCACGATGTCGCCAAAAGCATAGACGACGGCGATCTTATCATCGGGGAGGGTCCTGTGCTTCGGCTGTACTTTTGTGTATTTCGACATGGTGACGAAACGCACCTTGTCCTCCGTGCCGCTGCGTTCTTTCAGCTCGTCGAGCACCTCATCGCGGTATTTCACCCCGTCGATCAGACCGTATCTGACGGCGGCTTCCGGGCTGTCTATCAGCAGGCTGTCGGCCAGGGCGTTCAATTTCTGCTGTGTGATGCCGCGGGCGGCGGCGATGTTGTCGAGCAGATGGTTCCAGATGGAGGTCATGTACACCCGTATCTGTTCCCTGTTCTCCCTGCTCATGTTGTCGCGGATAAAAGGTTCGACGGCGCTCTTGAACTTGCCGTGTTTGACCACCTGCACCTCCACGCCCATCTTCTCCAGGGCTTTTTTGTAAAACATGATCTCCGACCGCAGGCCGGTGAACTGCATGGTGCCGGCCGGGTTGAGGTAGAGGGTGTCGGCGGCGGTGCCCAGATAATATGCCGATTGCAGGAGGATGTCGGGGCAATAGAATAGCACGAACTTGCCCGACTCTTTGAAGTCGAGCAGGGCATTGCGTATCTCCTCGATGGTGCCTATGCCGGGATAGAGGGCGCCTGCTTCGAGGTAGATGCCTTTGATGCGGTCATCCTCTTTGGCTTTGCGTATGTTGGCCAGGATATCGTTCAGCCCCGTCACTGTCTGGAAGTCCATGGAGAAAGGGTTGCCGTTGAAGGAGGGGAAGGCGGGGGTACGTTCGGGAACATAGGCCGTGAGCTTGTAGGAGAGAACAGTGTTGTCCTTCACCTCTACGGGTTTCTCGGAGGTCATCATAGAGCTCATCATGCCCAGGGTGCCGAGCATGATCAGGGAGAGCAGGAAGAAAGAGATGATCACACCGAAGATCGTGGCCAGGGTATATTTCAGAAAACTTTTCATGATGTTTGTTATTAAGGATCTGTGAATAAAGTTCTAAAGATACGAAGCAGAATCGTATATTTACAAATCATCAGGACATTTTTCGATGGCATCAGAAAAAGCGATTTTGTTGCTGGGCAGCAACCGGGGCGACCGCCGGCAGTTGCTGAA